>JANPMA010000147.1:0-6003 GCA_031422595.1 Novosphingobium sp.
CGAGGAGGCGATTGTAGTCGCTGAACCGGAAACCGACCGCCGCCTAGCGGTGCAGCGCATTCCGGTGCAGATTGATGACGCCAGCGTCGCCTATCTGCAAAATGCGATGTGGGTCGAACGCCCCTCGCGGCTATTCCGCGCACTGCTGGCCGAAACGATCCGCGCCAAAGGTTCGCGGATGGTGTTTGAGGATAATGAAATCGTCGCCGGAAGCGGCTCGCGCCTGACCGGCCGCCTGCTCGATATGGGCTATGACGCGCGCAGCCTGTCGGTCGTGGTCCGCTATGACGCGATCCGCAGCGGCAAGGCCGGCGCACTGACCACGCGGCGTTTTGAAAGCATCGTCCCCGGCGTTGCGGCCAAGCCCGAAGCGGTCGGCCCAGCGCTCAACAAGGCGGCCAACGATGTCGCAGCACAAGTTGCGGAGTGGATTGGGTAAGGATTTCAATACAGATTTTCTATCGAGAAATCTGCGCAATAATCCGTTCCAGCCATCGGTTAGGCAATTCAGCAGCGCCGATTTCACAAACAAACTCCTGACCCCGAGCCACTGACTGCAAGCGGTCTCCTTTTAGCCAGCGGTCTGCCCGACCGTGGTATGTCAGACCATGGTTCTGCAACCACGGCTCCACATTCCAAAGGCTAGTTGGTCCTTCCTCGACTGTCAGTCTGAGTTCTGACGATGCCTTCGCATTCGTCCTGCCAGAGCCAAACCAGATTGTGTTGTTTTTCGGCCAGTCATCAATGGTATGCGGGTGCTGTGTGGGCGGCTTGCGCCAAGCGGGTGACAATTCAGCTTCTGCGGGGGAGCCAAAACCAGCAACTTTCATGAAACCGAAGAAGCGATGGTGCGATTGCCCGCTGCTTGGGCACGCAAACAAGCCAAAAAACAGAAACACATCACCTACCCCGACGCCTTGCCGGGCGAGGTGACCCTGAGCGGCATCGCATTGACCAAACCAGCAATAATTTTCAGCAAACATTGGGTCGTTATGGCAAAGCTGATCGGCAGTAATTTTCCTTCGGGTCATACGTTCGACAAGGTTGCCCAAGCCTAAATCTTGGTAGCTTGTGGCGGAATGCGAGCTTGCTGGGATTGGCAATGACTGCGCTCTTCCATCGACGATTGGTGACGGCGCCCGCCCGGCGCCACTGTCGAATCCTTTACGGCTGAATATGATTTTCAAAATGTTGCCCCGCTATTGCTCACTCCGAAAACCTCATCGCCGGGCGAAATCCCCCGCCACCCACCGATCGCGCAACGCAAACTTCTGGATCTTGCCCGAACCGGTCAGCGGCCATTCGCTGACCTCGATCCAGTGCGCCGGAGTCTTTTGCGCGGCCATGTTGGCGCGGCAGTGCGCGACGAGTGCGGCGGGATCGAGGCTGGACCCGGCGGACAGTCGGACAAAGGCGGCGACTGCCTCACCAAACTTGGCATCGGGCACGCCGACCACTGCGACTTCTGCCACGGCGTCATGCTCCAGCAGGATATTCTCGATCTCGGCCGGGAACAGGTTTTCACCGCCGCGGATGATCATTTCCTTGACCCGACCGGTGACCTTGACGAACCCGCGGCTGTCCATCGTGCCAAGATCGCCGGTGTGGAGCCAGCCATCGGAATCGATGGTCTTGGCAGTCGCCTCGGGATCGTCGTTATAGCCCAGCATCAGCGAATAGGCCCGGGCACAGATCTCGCCGACCGTGCCGACCGGGACCACAGCATTGGTTGCCGGATCGCGGATCGACAGTTCGGTATGCGGCATGACCTGTCCGACAGTATGCAGCACATCGTCCAGCGGATCGCCGGGCCGAGAAGTGGTCAGCAGCGGCGAGGTCTCGGTCTGGCCGTAAACCGTGCTGAACCCGCAGCCCATCCGCTCGGTCACTTGCCGGATCAACTCTGGCGGGACCATCGATCCGCCCGATGCGGCGAGCTTAATGCAGGAGAAATCGCGCGGGATCGCCGCATCGGCTTCGAGCATGGCAATCAGCATGGTCGGCACGCCGGTCATGGCGGCCACTCCTTCTGCTTCAATCAGTGCATTGGCCTTGTGCGGATCGAACTGGCGGACCAGCAGCATCCGGCTGTTGAGCTGGGCACCGCCAAGGATGGCGATCCCGCAGCCTGCTGTGTGGAACAGCGGCATCAGGACCATCGTCGTCACGCGAGGTTCCAGGCCCATCCGGCCAAAACCGTGGCGCGCGTTGTTGGTGATGCCGTGGTGGTGCAGGACAACGCCTTTGGGAAACCCGGTGGTGCCGCTGGTGTACTGGATCTGGACCTCGTCGCGCGGGCGGACTTCGGGCAAGGGACCCAGCGGCCCGGCCTCGCGAAACAGCGCGGCGTGATCCTCCATGTCGGTCACTTCGCGGATCGCCGGGATCCCAGCGGTCACCTCGGCGGCGATCCGGGCCATCGGATTGCCGCGGCACTCCTTGATCAGCAGCAGCCCGACCGCGCGCGACTGTTCGAGGACAAATTTGAGCTCGCGCGGCTGGTACCCGGGGTTGACGGTCACCAGTGTCAGTCCGGCGAGGCCTAGCGCGAATTCGGCGATGACCCATTCGGGAATGTTCGGCGCCCAGACCGCGATTCGCTCGCCCGGCTGGAAGCGGGTCAGCAGCGCCTGGGCGAGCCGCTCGCTGTCAGCCAGCAATTCGGCATAGGTCCAGTGCCGGGCAAGGTCGCCCTGGGCATCGACTTCGTGCAGGGCCGGTGCCGCTGGCGATCGCGCTGCCGCATCGCGCAGCACGCTGCCGACGGTGGTCTCGGCAAGATCCTCGTCGGCCTGCGCCGGGCAATAGGATTCGGTCAGATCAAGCGCGTACATCGGCCTCTCCACAAACGCTCCGTTCCGTAGCGTCATGCGACCCGGGAGGAGGATACCCAGAAATCCCGAGCGCATGCAATTGGTTTGCGCACCTGGAGTCGCAATTTGGCGAATTCGCTGCGCACGCCTAAAGTCGCGCCGGGTTCGCGAGTCGAGCGCGCGGAGAAATGTCGCCGCGCCGATCATCGAGAGGGATTACTCCATGAAGAAGATTCTTGCGTTCGCCGCACTCGCGGCATTGTCAGCCTGTTCGCAGCCCGCCCCGGCGCCCGAAGCCAGCGCCACGGCCGATACCTCGGCCGATGCCACCGATGCTGCCGCAGCGGCCACCAACATTGCCGCCGATGGCAAGCCTTCAGTCGGCAAGTACGAAGTGACGCGGCCAAACGGCAAAAAATACACGACCGAAGCCAAGCCAGACGGAACCTATGCGGTCACGCTCGATGGCAAAGTGGTGGAAACCGGCAAGTGGGAGCAGAAATCGCCCGCCCAATACTGCGAAACCGCCGACAAGCCGGACGCCAAGCAGAAATGCTATGACGAGAAGGTCGACGACAAGGGTGTGTACACCTCGACCGATCCGGACAACGGCGAAGTCGCCACGGTCGTGCGGGTCGCAGGCTGATCCGCAGCCCGATCCGGCGCTACAGGAAGGGCTCGTAACCCGGGGGCAGTTCGTCTGCGGCGCCATCGACGTGGATGCCGCATTCGGTCTTGTCCCAGCCGTTCCAGCGGCCCGAGCGCTGGTCTTCGCCGGGGGCAACCTTGGTGGTGCAGGGCGAGCAGCCGATCGAGGGATAGCCTTCGGCCACCAGCGGGTGCGGCGGTAGGCCGGTCGCTTCGAAATAGGCGCGGACCTGGTCGTTCGACCAGGCGGCCAACGGGTTGATCTTGAGCCGGCCGCGCAGGTCGGTCTGGTCGAGCTCGAAGCTGGGCAGGCCTGCGCGGGTCTTGCTCTGGAAGCCCTTGCGGCCGGTGAAACTGGCATCGAAATGGCTGAGTGCCTTGGCCAGCGGCAGGACCTTGCGGATCTCGCAGCAGCCGTCGGGATCGTAGGACCAGCGCAGCCCGGTGCCGTCGCGCGCGGCCAGCGCCGCGGCGTTCGGGGTCAGGTTGACCAGGTTGGTCATGCCCAGGCGGCCCATGATCTCGTCGCGGTAGGCGAGCGTTTCGGGGAAGTGCTTGCCGGTATCGAGGAACAGCACCGGCACCGAACGGTCGATCGTTGCGATCAAGTGCAGCAGCACGGCGCTTTCGGCGCCGAAGCTGGAGACGGCAGCGACATCCCCGGCCAGCCCTTCGCGCAGCACCGTGCGGAGCATGGCGATGGTCGGTAAGTCGGCGAAGCGGGCATTGAGCATGTCGACCTGGGCCGCGGTAAACCGCGGGCCGGTATCGAGCACATCGATGCGCCGCGCCGGTTCAGCCATGACGTTTCGCCCAGATTGGCGCGTGGCCATCGGTGGTCGGCTGGTAGACCTCGCCATAGCGGTGCCACGCGGCTTCTGCGTCAACCGGGTCAAGCGGCACATCGGGCGCAAAGGCATCGAACCCGCAGCGGCGCATAAAGGCGATCTGGTCGACCAGCACCTCGCCCACCGCGCGCAGCTCGCCGGAGTAGCCAGCCTCGCGCAGGATCCGTGCGGCGGAATAGCCGCGGCCATCGCCGAACACCGGGAAGTTGACTTCGACCAGCCGGATCCGCTCGAGATGCGGGATCAGGTCGCGCGCTTCGTCGCCCGGTTCAAGCCGGACCGCGGCAGCGTTCGACTGTTCGCCGAACACGTCCACGGTTACGCCGGGATCGGCCACGGGTTCGTCGTCGCGAAAGCGGAATTGGACCTCAGCCATAAAGCGCCTCCTTGAACGGGGCCATGCCCACGCGGCGGTAAGTGTCGAGGAAGCGTTCGCCCTGCTCTCGCTGGCCCAGGTAAACCTGTGTGGCCTTTTCGACCGCGTCGACGATGCCGTCCTCGTCAAAGCCGGGGCCGGTGATCTGGCCCAGCGAGGTATCGGCGCCTTCGCAGCCGCCGAGCGAAAGCTGGTAGTTTTCGATGCCCTTGCGATCGACTCCCAGGATGCCGATGTGCCCGGCGTGGTGGTGCCCGCAGGCGTTGATGCAGCCCGAGATCTTGAGCTTGAGCTCGCCAATCTCCTGTTCCTTCGCCGCCAGCCGCTGGCTGATCTTCTGCGCGACCGGAATCGAGCGGGCATTGGCCAGGCTGCAGTAGTCGAGCCCCGGGCAGGCGATGATATCGCCGACCAGATCGAGGTTGGCGGTGCCCAGCCCTGCCGCGTCGAGCTGCTGCCACAGCGCGTAGAGATCAGCCTTGCGGACATGCGGCAGGACGATGTTCTGGGCATGCGTGACGCGGCATTCGTCGAACGAATAGTCGCGCGCCAGATCGGCCATCAGCCGGATCTGGTCGGCGCTGGCATCGCCCGGGATGCCGCCGACCGGCTTGAGGCTGATTGTTGCTGCGATGTAGCCCGGCTGCTTGTGCGCGAGGCAGTTGTTGTCCACCCACAGCCCGAAGTCGGGATCGCTTCGGTCCACTTCGTCAGAAATCCCGACTTCGAACAGAGGTTCAACGAACTGCGCCTTGATTCGTTCCAGCTCAGCCAGCGGCGGCTCGATTTTTTGTGTCAGCAGGTGCGCGAATTCGGCCTCGACCTGGCGGGTGTATTCTTGCCTGCCCAGTTCGTGGACCAGGATCTTGATCCGCGCCTTGTACTTGTTGTCGCGGCGGCCGTGGCGGTTGTAGACGCGCAGGCAGGCCTCGGAATAAGTGATCATCTGGTCGAGCGGCACGAAAGCATTGATGCACGGCGCGATCATCGGCGTGCGGCCCATGCCGCCCCCGACATAGAACGCCGCGCCCAGCTCGCCCGCGTCACTGCGCACGATCTGGATCCCGATATCGTGCAGCTTCATCGCCGCGCGGTCGATGTCGCTGGCGATCACCGCCATCTTGAACTTGCGCGGCAAGAAGCTGAATTCGGGGTGGAAAGTGCTCCACTGACGGATCAGTTCGGCATAGGGGCGCGGATCGACCACTTCGTCGGCGGCGGCCCCGGCATACTGGTCAGACGTGGTGTTGCGGATGCAATTGCCGCTGGTCTGGATCGCATGCATCTCGACCTTGGCGAGATCAGCCAGGATATCGGG
>JANPMA010000148.1:0-3443 GCA_031422595.1 Novosphingobium sp.
TACGTGCTCCACGCCTTCCAGAAGAAGTCGACCAAAGGAATCAAGACGGCGAAAGCCGACATTGCGATGGTCAAGGCGCGACTGCGGCTGGCCCAAGCCAATCACGCGGAAAGGACAAAACGCACATGATCGAGCCAGACATCACTCACGGCACCGGCAATGTCTTTGCCGACCTGGGCCTGCCCGAACCCGCCGAACGCCAGACCAAGACCCGACTGGCGCTGGCGCTCAACCGGATCATCAAAAGCCGAAACCTGAAACAGGCTGAAGCCGCGCAGCTACTCGGCGTTCCGCAGCCAAAGGTTTCGGCGCTGGTGAACTACCGGCTCGACGGCTTCTCAGTGGAGAAACTGATGGACTTTATCGTCGCGCTTGGTCGCGATGTTGAGATCGTTGTGCGACCGAAGCGTGGGGATGCTGAGGCTAGGGTTTCGGTGTTGGAGGCGGTTTGAGATTTGGGGTCCGTTGCTCCAAAGCTCTAGCCCAATATGACTGCTTAAAAACCGATCCTTCTCGCTATTTTGTCGATCTTTTCGACCGAAATGATCTGCATGTTTAGCTGGCTATAGTGCTGGATCAAAAACGATCTATTTCCATTGACTTCCGATCCAGTGAAAACAAAAATTTGTCCATCTCGTAGTATGGACTCTACATGGACTACGAGCCCTGCACCATTAGCGACAATTCCAATTTCGTGGTCTGGATCTAGTTGATCTTGAACAGCTTTAATTCGATCCAAAAGGCTGTGGAATGCCGATTCAGAGATCGGTGTAACCCTAAGCGGTTCGAGTCTTGGAAAAGATACGTCATAACCTGACATAATTGAATCCTATGACTTTTCACGGCCGTTTGAACGTTTGATATCACATTCACAATTGCGGAACAAACCATAAACTTTTACACGAGAACTTCTAATAGCTATCGATGGAAACTAGCCGAACTGATTTGCCCTTGACCTCAACCTAACCTGAGGTTGCATACCCCCTCCGACCCCGCGCGACTCACCCCTTTCCCCGCGCGGCAGAAGGAGCCCCCCATGCACCGCCTCACCCGCATTTCCGCCTGCGCCGCCTTGCTGGCGGGGCTGCTGCGCCTGATCGCGCAGTTCATTCCCTACACCCCTGACAGCGCCGCGCTGGAGCTGCTTTATGGGGTGGTCGACATTGGCTTTGTGCTGGCCATGACCGGGCTGGTGGCGCTGTGTGCGCCGCGGATTGCCTGGCCGGGGCTGGTCTCGTTGCTGGCGGCGCTGGTCGGGGTGGCTTCGATTGTCGGGCCGGACAAGGCGGCGTTCGGGATCGATTTCTACCTCGCCGGATCGGCGGTGTTTGTGCTGTCGCTAGGGCTGGCCGCGCCGTGGCTGGCGGCGTTGCCGGGGCTGAGGCCTGCCGCCGGGGCCTGGGCGCTGGGGGGTTTGGCGGCGATTGCCAGCGCGCTGGGCGGCGAAGGCCTGGCCTTTGCCGCGGCCGGGTTGTTGCTGGCGCTGGGCTTTGTGCTGGTGGCGCCGGTGTTGTGGCGGGGGGAACTGGGTTGAGCGCGGGGTGTTCCCTTCCGCCCCTCCCTCGTCACCCCGGACTTGATCCGGGGTCCCGCTTTGCTTTGAGCGCCGCGCCAAAAGAACCAGCGGGGCCCCGGATCAAGTCCGGGGCGACGAGTATTGTCGTGGGGGATTGAACGCCCACCACCCTACCGCTGGTAAACCACCTTGCCGTTCACCACCGTCAGCATAATCCGCCCACCCAAAATCCTGTCCGGCGCAGTCCCGGCCAGTACAAACGGATCCAGATCCATCACCGTCAGATCCGCCCATTTGCCCTTGGCGATCATGCCGGTTTCGCCTTCGCGGAAGGCGGCGTAGGCGGACCAGAGGGTGTAGGCGCGGATCGCTTCTTCCACGCTCAGCGCTTCGCGGGGGTACCAGCCGCCGGACGGTGCTAGCGCCTTGTCGCGGCGGGTGATCGCGGCGTGGAGACCGTAGAAGATCGAGTGGTCGGACCCGGGATTGTCGGCATTGAACGTCAGCCGGGCGCCCTGCAGCCGCAGCGTGCGCCAGGCATAGGCGCCCAGGATCCGCTGCGGGCCGAGGCGGTCTTCGGCCCAGGTCTTGTCCTCTACCGCGTGGGGCGGTTCCATTGAGGCGATCACGCCCAGCCGGGCGAGGCGCGGCTGGTCCGGCGGGGAAATGACCTGGGCGTGTTCGATCCGGTGGCGGTTCTTGGCGGCTTTGGGATCGGCCTTGAAGTCGGCCTCAAGGAAGTCGAGCACCTCGCGGTTGCCGGCATCGCCGATCGCGTGGATGCCAAGCTGGAAGCCGGCTTTCATCGCCGAGGCGGCCAGATCGCGGTCAAAGCCGTAGCCCTCGCCGCTGATCCCGCGGTGGCCGGGTTTGTCGGCATAGTCATCGAGCAGCCGCGCCCCGCGCGATCCCAGCGCGCCGTCGTAGTAGGCTTTGACCGCGCGGGTCACCAGCATCGAGCCCGCATCGCGGTCCGGCCCTTTGGCGATCCACTGCCGCATCAAGGGCGGGTCGCGCAGCGAGAGCATGGCATAGACCCGGATCGGCAGGCGGCGCTGGTCCTCCAGCTGCTGGAGCGCAGCCATCGCCTGGCTGCCGGCTCCGGCCTCATGCACCGTGACATAGCCATCGGCGGCCATCTGGTTCAGACCCTTCAGCGCATGGCGCGCGACAACCGCCTGCGGCACCGACGGCACCGCGCTATCTACCATCGCCGCCGCCCGGTTCAGGAACAGGCCGTTGGGCGTGCCATCCGCCCCCAGCCGCATCTCGCCCCCGGTGGGGACCAGGCTGGCCTTGGTGATCTTGCCGGCATCAAGCGCGGCCTGGTTGGCCCACACCGCAAAGCCGTGGAGGCTGCGCAGCACCACCGGGTGATCGGGCACCGCCGCGCTCAGCCGCTGCTTGTCCGGGTAATGGTTGGCCCAGGCACCTTCGTCCCACCCGGCGCCGAAGATCCATTCACCCTTGGGAGTGCTCTTGGCCCGCGCTGCCACCAGCGCAACCGCCTGCTCTTCGGTGGTGACGTGCGTCAGGTCGACCGATTCGAGCTTGGCGCCGAGTTCGAGGAAGTGCGTGTGCGAATCGACCAGCCCGGGGATCACCGTCGCGCCGTTCAGATCGATCACGCGGGTTCGCTTGCCGCGCAGCGCCAGCGCCCCCTTGTCGCTGCCGACGAAGACAATCCGCCCCTGGCGGATCGCCACCGCCTCGGCATCGGGACGCCACTGACCGCGCGCGAAGGGAGCGTCTTTGGCCGGGGTACCATCCAGCGCCGGCTCGCCCCAGCGCAGCGAATAGACGTGGGCATCGGTCAGGATCAGGTCGGCCGGTGCACCCCCGGCCTTGGGCGCGGAGGCGGTCAGGAGAACGGCGGCTATCAGTGTGCCCAGCAGTCTGGCTTTCATGGCGATCCTCCCTTGTTCGC
>JANPMA010000149.1:0-2383 GCA_031422595.1 Novosphingobium sp.
CCATGTCGCTTTCCCATATCGTCGTGCGCGGGGCGCGCGAGCATAACCTCAAGGGCTTTGACGTCACGCTGCCGCGCGACAGTCTGATTGTGATCACCGGGCTTTCGGGCAGCGGGAAGAGCAGCCTGGCGTTCGATACGATCTATGCCGAAGGGCAGCGGCGTTATGTCGAGAGCCTGTCGGCCTATGCCCGGCAGTTCCTTGAGATGATGCAGAAGCCCGATGTCGAGCATATCGACGGGCTTTCTCCTGCGATCTCGATCGAGCAGAAGACCACCAGCCGCAACCCGCGCAGTACCGTGGCCACGGTGACCGAGATCTATGACTATATGCGCCTGCTGTGGGCGCGGGTCGGGGTGCCCTACAGCCCCGCCACCGGCCTGCCGATTTCGGCGCAGACGGTCAGCCAGATGGTCGACCGGGTGATGGCCTTGCCCGAGGGAACCCGCGCCTACCTGCTCGCCCCGGTGGTGCGCGGGCGCAAGGGCGAATACCGGCGCGAGCTGGCCGAATGGCAGAAGGCCGGCTTCACCCGGGTGCGGATCGACGGCGAGTTCTACGCAATCGAGGACGCCCCCGCGCTCGACAAGAAGTACAAGCACGACATCGAAGTGGTGGTTGACCGGATCGCGGTGCGCGACGGGATCGAGACGCGGCTGGCGGACTCTTTCGAGCAGGCGCTGAAACTGGCTGAGGGGCTGGTCTATCTGGATCTGGCGGATGGCACGGTGGCTGAGCTTCACCACCCCCCGACCCCCTCCTCTAAAGAGGAGGGGGAGAACAAGGCGCGGCGCAAAGCCCCATCCTCTTTAGAGGAGGGGGTTGGGGGTGGTGGCGGCATATCGCTCGGCCAAATGAAAGGCGCGGGCCTCCCCCCCAACCGCATCGTCTTCAGCGAAAAGTTCGCCTGCCCGGTCTCCGGCTTCACGATCGAAAGCCTCGAGCCCCGGCTGTTCAGCTTCAACGCGCCGATGGGGGCCTGCCCGGCCTGCGATGGGCTGGGCGAGAAGCTGCTGTTCGATTCCGCCTTGGTGGTGCCCAACGAGGCGCTGAGCCTCAAGCAGGGGGCGGTGGTGCCCTGGGCCAAGAGCAACCCGCCGAGCCCCTATTACATGCAGGTGCTGAGCTCGCTCGCCGCCGAATTCGGCTTCAGCCTCGATACGCCGTGGCAGGATCTGCCGCCCGAAGTGCGGATCGTGATCCTCCACGGCACCGCCGGCGCGCCGGTGGCGCTGACTTTCACCGATGGCAAGAAGAGCTACACCGTCAGGAAGGCCTTCGAAGGCGTGATCGGCAACTTGAACCGCCGGATGCTGCAAACCGATAGCGCCTGGATGCGCGAGGAGCTGGGCAAGTTCCAGACCGCGCAGCCGTGCGAAACGTGTGAGGGCAAACGCCTCAAGCCTGAGGCGCTGAGCGTCAAGGTGGCGGGCGAGGACGTCTCGACGATCACCATGCTGTCGGTCGCGGCGGCGGTGGCGTGGTTTGGCGAGCTCAACGATCGGCTGACCGCGCAGCAACAGCAGATAGCTAAGGCGATTTTGAAGGAAATCAACGAACGCCTTGGTTTCCTTAACAATGTTGGGCTCGATTATCTTAACCTCAACCGCACTTCAGGTACGCTCAGCGGCGGGGAAAGCCAGCGCATCCGGCTCGCCAGCCAGATCGGCAGCGGGCTTTCGGGCGTGCTCTATGTGCTCGACGAGCCCTCCATCGGCCTGCACCAGCGCGACAACGATCGGCTGCTCGAAACGCTCAAGCGGCTGCGCGATCTGGGCAACACGGTGATCGTGGTCGAGCACGACGAAGACGCGATCCGCCATGCCGATCACATCGTCGATCTCGGCCCCGGCGCGGGCGTCCACGGGGGCCATATCGTCGCGCAAGGCACGCTGGCCGACATCCTCACCGCGCCCGAAAGCCTGACCGGCCAGTACCTCTCCGGCGTGCGCAGGATCGAAGTGCCCAAGGCGCGCCGCAAGGGCAACGGCCACCACATCACCGTCCACGGCGCGCGGGCCAACAACCTGCGAAACGTCACGGTCTCGATCCCGCTCGCAACCTTCACTTGCGTCACCGGCCTGTCGGGCAGCGGCAAGAGCAGCCTGACGCTCGACACGCTCTACGCTGGGGCCGCGCGCGTTCTCAATGGCGCACGGGTGATCGCCGGCGCGCATGACAAGATCACGGGCCTTGAAATGTGCGACAAGGTGATCGAGATCGACCAGAGCCCGATCGGCCGCACCCCGCGCTCCAATCCCGCGACCTACACCGGCGCCTTCACCCAGATCCGCGACTGGTTCGCAGGGCTCCCCGAAAGCGGCGCGCGCGGCTACAAGCCCGGGCGGTTTTCGTTCAACGTCAAGGGCGGCCGCTGCGAGGC
>JANPMA010000150.1:0-10697 GCA_031422595.1 Novosphingobium sp.
CAAACCGATTGATAGCGGCATTTAGATCATCTTGATGGTAGCGTTGAATGTGGTCCGGTCTTGCAAGTGATCGGAGGCCGCCAGCGCCATTGCCGCCTTCCCGCATGCCAAATACGATAATCCCACCGCCCTCATTTGCCAGCGCAATAGCCGCCTTCGCTATCTTTGCCTTGTCATCGTCGTCCCGCAGATTAAGCCAGCTTTTATGTTCAAGAGTTAGTCCCTCATTGGGAGTTACCAGCAGTTGTTCTAGTTCCCTTTGGGTTGGCATTTTGGAAGTCCTATGTTCAACATCAACTAATGGAGTCGAACAATGGCGGCATGAACCGCCCCGGGATTGCCGGAGGCTTGTTGGTTTAAGTTATGCGGCCATGGAGACGTTGTCCATGGCTTCGGTTGCTGCGTAATAGTTTTCTTCGGCTTCGGCAGGCGGGATGTTGCCGATGGGTTCGAGCAGTCGTCGGTGGTTGAACCAGTCCACCCACTCAAGCGTGGCGTATTCGACCGCTTCCAAGGATCGCCAAGGTCCGCGACGATGAATGACCTCGGCCCTGTAAAGGCCATTGATCGTTTCTGCCAAAGCCTTGTCGTAGGTCTTACAGGATATGTTTGGACGGCTTTTGGCCATTCTGACAGAAGCCAAAGTTGTCTCTGTCGGCAACCCTGCAGTAAGCCACATGAACTGACGACGGACAAAGAGCTGCGAAAAATCTTCAGGTTAGAAACGCTTTACGGGGGCTTTTGGGGGGCCTTTTCCAATATAGATCTGATGAAAAACATATTAATCATTTAATTAGATAGAAGACTCGACTCCTCTTTTGGCACCATTTCCCTGTTCGCTGGCATTCGCCAAAGAGCGCGGAAACCGCGGAAATTTGTTAGTTTCTTCCTCACATTGACCGCCTTCGGTTGCTGGCGTCCGCCATCAATCGGAAAAAGTGGGGCCTTTTGGAAGAGGCGGATGGAGGCGAGGCGACAAGGGCCCTCACTGATACCTCGATCCGGCTGGCCAAGGCTGACGACCGACACCGGGCGCATGCATGGTTGCCTCCGCAGGCGCGAAACCCCCAAGACTGACAAGACCCAATTGCCTGTCTGGTTCCCCTAGCTACTCACCACCAGCAGCCCACTACTCACCCAAAGCCGCCAAAAACCCCCGCACCCGCTTGGCATTCACGCCCAGGTCGCCGATCCCCACGCGGCTGACCGAGCGCATGTCGACCCAGCTGCCCTTGCCGTCCTGGCTGGGCGTGATCCGCAGCACCACGTCGTCGTGGAAGCGGATGTACGAGACGCTAGCGGTGGCTTCGATGTGGCCGCGCGCGGGGTCGCTTTTGATCACTTCCCAGCCTTGTGCTTGTGCCAGCTTCACCGCTTCGGCGGTGACCTGGGCGACCGGGCGGGGGATCTCGATCGGGCGCAGGTCGGCATAAGCGGCGGCGTGGAGCTTGCGCCAGTTCTCGACCGTTTCGACGCCGGCGAGATTGTCCGCGCGCAGCGTGATCGCTTCGAACTGGGGCGGACTGGCGAGGTCGGTGGAAATGTCATGCAGCGCGGGCGCGTCGCCCGCAGCCATCGGCCGGCTGGCGAGGAAACTGACAAGGACCAGCGAGACCGCCAGGGCGGCGAGCAGCTTGCCGCGCGATGGCAGGGGCTGGCCGCGGCCGATCAGCAGCGCGGCGAGGCCGAGCAGCAGCGCGATCGCAGCGAGCAGTCCGCTGCCGACGAAGGCCGCAAAGCCGCCCAGCTTGGGAACCAGATCGTAGCGCGCCAGGGTCAGCCCGGCCGCCGCGATCACCACCGCGCTCACGGCCAGCCGGCTCGACCATCGCGCCAGGCGCGGTTTCCACTGCGATTGTTGAGCCATTTCCGGGTTCCTCCTGCTGGGTCGGGGCGAAGTCAGCAGGAATCGGAGTGCAGGTCAATCGTGGCAGGCAAGGATCGGATCGACGGCGCGCCCGTCAGGCGATAGAGCGGAAAGACCCGTGGGGAAGGATAGGAAGAATCATGCAGCCCAAACGCCTGGTGCTTGCCGCGCTGCTCGTCCTGGCCTTGGCGGCGTGGTTCACGCTCGACCTTGGGCAGTATCTCACGCTCGAAACGCTCAAGGCCCAGAAAGGGGCGATCGACGCGTTCTACCGCGACAATCCGCTGCTGGTGCTGGCGGCGTTCTTCGCGATCTATGTCACGCTGACCGCGCTGTCGGTGCCGGGGGCGGCGATCATGACGCTGGCTGCGGGGGCGATTTTCGGGGTGGCCACCGGCACGCTGGTGGTTTCGTTCGCCTCGAGCATCGGCGCGACGCTGGCCTTCCTCGCCTCGCGCTATCTGTTCCGCGACGGGGTGCAGGCGCGCTTTGGCGCGCGGCTGCGCGGGATCAACGAGGGGATGGCGCGCGACGGCCCGTTCTATCTGTTCTCGCTACGGCTGGTGCCGGTGTTCCCGTTCTTCATGATCAACCTGGTGATGGGGCTGACCCCGATCCGCACCTGGACCTATTACTGGGTCAGCCAGTTGGGCATGCTGCTGGGGACCCTGGTCTATGTCAACGCGGGAACCCAGCTCGCCCGGATCGAAGCGCTGAGCGACATCGCCTCGCCCGGGCTGCTGGCTTCGTTCGCCGCGTTGGGGCTGCTGCCGTGGTTGGGCAAGTGGATCATGGGGCTGATCAAGCGGCGCCGGGTCTATGCGCGGTGGACCCGGCCGCGGCGGTTCGATCGCAACCTGGTGGTGATCGGCGCGGGGGCGGCGGGGCTGGTCTCTTCGCTGATCGCGGCAACGGTCAAGGCCAAGGTCACGCTGGTCGAAACATCGAAGATGGGAGGCGATTGCCTCAATTATGGCTGCGTTCCGTCCAAGGCGCTGATCAAGTCGGCGCGGATCGCCGAGCAGATACGCCATGCCGAGCGCTATGGGCTGAAAGGGGCCGAGCCGCGCTACAGCTTCAAGGCAGTGATGCAGCGGATCCACGATGTGATCGCCGCGATCGAGCCCAACGACAGCGTCGCGCGCTACACCGGGCTCGGGGTCGATGTGGTCAAGGGCTATGCCAGGATCGTCGATCCCTGGACGGTCGAGATCGCGCGCGAGGATGGCGCGGTGCAGCGGCTCACCACCCGCGCGATCATCATCGCTGCGGGCGCCGAGCCGTTGGTTCCCGATCTGCCCGGGCTGGCGGATTCGGGCTATCTCACCAGCGACACGCTGTGGGAAGTCTTCGCCAGGCTCGAGGAAATTCCGAAGCGCATCACGGTGCTGGGCGGCGGGCCGATCGGCTCGGAGCTGGCGCAGGCCTTTGCCCGGCTCGGCGCCGAAGTGACCCAGGTCGAACTCGCCGCGCAGCTGCTCGCGCGCGAGGATGAGGACGTGGCCGCTCTCGCCCGCGAAGCGCTCGAGGCTTCCGGCGTGGTGGTGCTGACCGGGCATGAGGCGTTGCGGGTGGAAGGCAAGCGCCTGATCGTGGCGAGCGGCGGTGCGGAGCAGGCCGTCGAGTTTGACGCGCTGATCGTGGCGATCGGCCGCAAGGCGCGCCTCTCAGGCTACGGCCTGGAGGAACTCGGGATCGAAACCGCCAAGACCGTGGTGACCGACGAATACCTCGCGACGATCTATCCCAATATCTACGCCGCCGGGGATGTCGCCGGTCCCTACCAGTTCACCCACACCGCCTCGCACCAGGCCTGGTTTGCCAGCGTCAATGCGCTGTTCGGCCAGTTCAGGCGCTTCAAGGCCGATTACCGGGTGATCCCCTGGACCACCTTCATCGATCCCGAAGTAGCGCGGGTCGGGCTGAACGAACGCGAGGCGCGCGCGGCGGGGGTGGCTCACGAGGTCACCGTTTACCCCTTGCACGAGCTGGACCGCGCGATTGCCGACAGCGCCACCGCGGGCTTCGTCAAGGTGTTGACCCCGCCCGGCAAGGACCGCATCCTGGGGGTCACGATCGTGGGCGAGCATGCCGGCGAGCTGCTTGCCGAATATGTCCTGGCGATGAAGCACGGGCTGGGGCTCAACAAGATCATCGCGACGATCCACACCTATCCGACCATGGCCGAGGCCAACAAGTTCGCCGCCGGCGCCTGGAAGAAGAAGCACGCTCCCGAAGGCCTGCTGCGGCTGGTCGGGCGGTACCACTCGTGGCGGCGGGGCTGAGGAGCGCATCGTGTTCGACGCCCGCCTGCGCCTGCTGATCGATCCGCCGCTCAATGCGATCGGACGCGTGCTCGCCCGGAGCGGGATCGGGGCCAACGCGGTGACCCTGGCAGGACTGATCCCGGCATTGGGCGCGGGCCTTGCCATCGCGCACCACCACTATCTGTTCGCCCTTGCGCTGATCCTGATCAACCGCCTGCTTGATGGGCTGGACGGAGCGGTCGCCCGGGTCCGCGGCATCAGCGACCTAGGCGGCTATCTCGATACGCTGGGCGACTTTGTTTTCTACACCGCGGTACCGCTGGGTTTCGGCTTTGCGGCGGCGGCGAACACCGCTCCCGCCATGGTGCTGATCGCCAGTTTCACGCTGACCTGCGCCAGCTTCCTGGCCTTTGCCGCCATCGCCGCGAAGCGCGGCGCGCAGACCAGCGCGCATGGCACCAAGAGTTTCTTCTATTCGACCGGGCTTGCCGAAGGCGCCGAAACCATCGCGGTGTTCGCCGCGATGTGCCTATGGCCAGCGCTGTTCCCGGTGATCGCCTGGGGATTTGCCGCGCTCTGCCTGCTCACCGTGGTCCAGCGCAGTGTGATGGCGCGCCGCGCCTTTGGGGGCGGGAGCAGCGGTGATGACTGAGGTGCTGCCCGTGAGCGAAGCGGCGCTGCGGATTGGCTGCTTTGTCGGGATCTTTGCGCTCATGGCCGGCTGGGAAGCGCTGGCCCCGCTGCGCGCCCGCGCGGTGCCGCGGTCACTGCGCTGGAGCAATAACCTGGCGCTGGTAATGCTCGACAGCCTGATCGTGCGGCTGGCCTTCCCGGTGACGGCGGTGAGCTTCGCCGCGCTCGCCGCCGAGCGCGGCTGGGGGCTGTGGAATGCCCTCGCCATACCGTTCTGGCCCGCGCTGATTCTGTCGCTGCTGTTGCTCGATCTAACGGTCTATCTGCAGCACCGGCTGTTCCACGCGGTTCCGCTGCTGTGGCGGCTGCACCGGGTGCATCACGCCGATATCGAATTCGATGTCACCACTGCGCTGCGCTTTCACCCGGGGGAGATGCTGGTGTCGATGGGAATCAAGCTGGCCGCGATCGCGGCGCTGGGCGCGCCGGCGCTGGCGGTGCTGATTTTCGAGATCGTGCTCAATGGCGCGGCGATGTTCAACCATGCCAACGTCACCCTGCCGGCGCGGCTCGATCGCGTGCTGCGGTGGGTTCTGGTCACGCCCGACATGCACCGGATCCATCACTCGACCGATCCGGTCGAAATGAACCGCAATTTCGGCTTCAACCTGCCGTGGTGGGACCGGCTGCTCGGCAGTTATTGTGCGGAACCGCAGCTGGACCAGCGCGCCATGCCGATCGGCCTCGACCAGTTTCGTGCGCGCGAAGAGCTGAGGCTGGACCGAATGCTGCTGCAGCCACTGCGGGACCAGTCAACACGGCAGGTGTGAAAGCCCGGGATGGAAATCAGCGGTGTCCCGGCAGCGGAGAGGCAGGTTCAGTCGGCCCCGACCGGAGGAACCGACGATCAGACCAAAGTCGCGGTCACCATGCCGATATGCGCCAAGACGGCGACCAGCGATGCCAGGACGATCCGGCTCGATTGAAAGTACTGTTGCAACGTAACGGTCCAATTCTGTCTCTTACTGTCCACGGCTGAAAGCCTGCGCCAATTTGGCGGGGAAAGCGGCTGCGGAAATTGGCGTTTCAAGCCCTTTGGCGATCGTCACTGCTTCGCTCGGGAAACAAATAGCGAAGGACGGGTGGCTGCTGCGGTGTATACCGCAACAGTGATTGCAGTCGCACCGATCAGAATCATATGTCCGATCAAGCTGAAGGCCATGAACGTATAGCTGCCAATGGCGAGTGAGAACGACAGCGCCCACATCCAGCCTAGTACCTGGAAGACCATGTGGCGCACGCCAAAATCCGGAATATGGCGAAGTGGGCTCTTCTCGTGATCGAAGATAAAATTCCACACGAATACGATACGACGAGTCATGATCCGATCCTCTCTTAATTGTACCAAGGATCTAGCAGAGCGATGGACGCCATAGAATATGGCCTTTGGGACATGTCGTAGACGCATGGTGGTCATTGCGCCTGAGTTTAGGCGATGCTTGCTGGCGATCAGTCAAATACGAAAACACAACAAGAGCCGAAGAGACCGCTTTCGTCATGGCTCGCCCAAGCGCTTTCGCACCGCTTGGCCGCGTTGGGTGCCGGGTCAACACGATCAATCGCACAGTCCAGCCGGTTGCCGCGCTCCTGCGGCACCCGAGCCCGCCACTTCGACAATCCGATCCAACCGCAAGCAACGATCGGCCAGCATTCGCCCAGACAGCCAGGCGCATTCCACGCGAGGGCCAAGCAGCCAATCGCCGCAAACTCCAAGCCCGATGACGGAATTCCAGAGGGCTCCCTCGCCGTTACCCACTGAAAGCGCAAAGCGCCAACGATGCGATACAGCAGTAACCGGTCGTGGGACGGCCTGGCCGCAAGCCATCGAAAACGCGGCAAGCAGCATGGCCGAAACATCTTCTTGCGAGGCTTCCAGCCATGTATTCGACCACGATGCGCTGGCTTGAACGACCCACGCTTCGGGACCCGAACGACCAGGCTTCGCACTGTTGCGTGCTGCCCAGGCGAGATCGCCGGATTGACGCAGGATAGGGGGCAGGCCTTGCAGCGGACAATCGAACGCGAACATTGCGGTCCAACACGGCTGGGATCGCGCAAGCAAGGCGGTCCGCGCCATCTGGAATTGGTGGAGCGAGAGGATAGCCGCGGCCTGCTCAGCCGGAACAGCGAGCATAACGGCATCGAATGGGCCGGTTTCTGAATCCTTGTCTGCGAGCCACCAGCGCCCGTGTTTGCGGGCGATGCTTGACACCAGGCTGTTCCAGGTCACCGAATGAAGCGCAGCCATTTCGCGTATCACAGCGTTCATTCCGGGGACGCCGACCCAGGCATCCGCACCCGCTTCGGGCCATGGCATGGCGATTCCACGCGTGCTCCAGTCGGAAACCAACCGAGCAAAGCCGGGATCGCGGACGGTAAAATACTGCGCCCCGTGATCGAAAGATACTTCACCCAGCGGCGTGGTGAGTCGCCTCGTCGACATACGGCCGCCGGGCCCGCGAGCTTTGTCGAACAGGGCAACGCGATGCCCCGCATTGCTCAGGGCGTCGGCGCAGGCCAGCCCGGCCATTCCGGCGCCAATAATCGCAAAATTCATTGCCGCTCAACACTTGTTCATCAGCGACAGCACTTCTTTGCGACAGTCCGGATCGTCCAGAAAGCAACCGAGCATGCGGCTGGTCACCATCCCAACGCCATGCGTTTTGACCCCGCGGCCGGTCATGCAGCCGTGCTGCGCGTCGATCACCACGGCGACACCCTGCGGTTTCAGATTATCCCAGATCGATTGGGCGACTTGCGCGGTAAGTCGTTCCTGCACTTGCAGGCGCTCGGCAAACCCATGCAGCACCCGTGCGAGTTTCGAGATCCCCACGACGCGGTTGGTGGGCAGGTAAGCGATCGACGCGGTGCCAACGATCGGCGCCATGTGATGCTCGCAATGCGATTGGAAAGGGATGTTCTTCAGCAGCACGATCTCGTCATAGCCGCCCACTTCCTGGAAGGTCCGGGAAAGGTGCAGCCCGGGATCTTTGTCATAGCCTTGGCAATATTCCCGCCAGGCCCGGGCGACGCGCTTCGGGGTATCGGCCAGGCCCTCGCGATCAGGGTCGTCGCCTGCCCAGCGGATCAGATTGCGGATCGATTGCTCGATCTCTTCCGGAACGTGGATCTTGCCTTCGGACACATCGAAAGCACAATCATGTGCGGCATAGTTCATCGCTTGCTCCTTGGCGCTTCGATCGCGCTACGTTTGACTCGCCGCAGCGCCGAGCAGCGCCACCAGCAAAACAGCGATACCCTGGTAGAGCACGCGCTGAGACATCATCCGGTTCTGCTGCAATCCCATCGCTTCGCGCTGGATGCCGTCCTTCGAACGCAGATGTTCAGAATCCTGGAAGAACGCCATTAGCCCCCGGACGAGAGCAGTAGCGGCTGCTATTGCAAAGCCGCCAATAAGCAGCACGAGCATGAAGGTCATGGCGCAAATCCTTTTCGGGCTCCGTCCTGCAGGCCGGGATCTTCCGGACCGTTTGGGAGCCTGCTGCTTCTCGCAGGAAGGCGGCAATTGCCAACATGTCCAAAAGGGCACTTCACTTGCCATTGACCTTGGGTTAGCTCAAACCAAGCCATGTCACTCTCTGCCATGATCGGCTCGAGCCCAATTGCGGCCGTCATCAGCAACCCGCTGCTGCCGGACAATCCAATTGTCGAATGCAACGACGCTTTCGTTGCACTGACCGGCTACAGCCGCGCTGAAATCATCGGACACAACTGCCGATTTCTTGTGGGCGCGGGCACCGAACCCTGGCTGACCGAAATGTTGCGCAACGGCATCCGGCGGCGCCAGCCGGTGATGGTCGAGATTTTGAACTACAAGAAGGACGGAACGAGCTTTCGCAACGCCGTCATGGTTGCGCCGATTTTCGACGCTGCCGGCGAGCTCGAGTATTTTCTGGGTTCGCAGGTCGAGATCGCCGAGGATGTCGCGCGCGCCAACGATGCCCGACGCGAGGCTGCGCATGACCTGATCGCGGCTCTCAGCCGCCGTCAGCGCGAAGTTCTGCTGCACTTGGCTGCGGGCAAGCTCAACAAGCAGATCGCTTACGAACTCGGCATCAGCGAGCGCACGGTCAAGATGCATCGCGCCGCCGTATTCACCGCACTGGGTGTGCGAACCAGCGCCGATGCCATCCGCTTGGCTGTCGAGGCAGGGTACTGAGGCAGCGGCGTTGATCTGCCCTAAAGGACAGGTTTCGATCAAGCTGGAGATGGACCACACAGCGGTTGCCAACACCGCCGGCGGGTCGCCCCCCTCCATCCGCCGGCGGGTTGGTAATGAGAAAAATGGCTACAGCCAGTTTTCAACGGCCACCATCTCCTTGACCAACATATGCGAAACCCGGCAAACGCCTTGGCGGGCGCGGACAACTGCGGCTCCGGGGGGACGCGATGAGCGGGGCAAGTGCTTCGACTGAATCGATGACAGTCTTGCGCGCCGCTTTCGGCTGCGGGGAGGCTTTGGCCGCGACGATCGCTGCACTGGGGCGCGAAGCGGCGCACGGCCGCGGGGCGGTGCTGTGGCCGCGCGGCGAGGAGGGCGAGGCGGCGAGCCTGTTGACCCAGGGCCGGGCGGTCGAGCTGGCCTATGGCCGCGAGGGCGCAGTGCTGGTGTTCCACGCGATTGGGCCGGGCGAATTCTTCGGCGATCTGGCGGGGAGCGGCGGCAACCATTCCGGCGCGCAGGTCGAGGCGCTGGGCGAAGGTACCGCCGTCCACTTTGCCGCCAGCGTGATGGTCCGGCTGATGGAAAGCTATCCCACCGTCGCGCTGGCGATGGCGCGGCACCTTTCGGCGCGGATCGCGGCGATGCGCCAGCGGATGGTCGAAACCGCGCTGTTATCGGCTACGGGGCGGATTGCCGCGCAGCTGTTGCGGCTGGCGCAAGCGGGTGGGGGAACGATCCGCCCTGTGCCGGTGTTTTCCGAACTGGCGCTGCAGGTGCAATCGACCCGTGAGACGGTCTCGCGCACGGTCTCCTCGCTGGAGAAACGCGGGATCCTGAAGCGGGTGGACGGCGGGCTGGAACTGGTCGCGCCGCACCGGTTGGAAGAGCTGGTTTACTAGCGACGGAGCCTGGCTTGCTTGACACATCTGTCAAGTTGTCAAGCAAACGTGCCGGTATTTTCGGCTATTTATCAGAATGGTACGCGCACGCTTGACACTTGACACCTCTGGCGTGTGCAGGCTGGATCAACGTTTCAAAGAACCAGCTAGTCATAGCAGGATGGTTCGATGTAGGAAAATGCGATCCCTCAACCAACCAGCGTGTGGATCGCGCCCCCGGCCTCGTCCTCGCCGGGATGATAGAGTTCGCTGCGCAAGCCATCCGATCCGCGCGCCGCCAGTGTCACCGCCAGGGCATCGCTGATCAACGCCACGCCAGCCGGGGCCAAGGCCATCAGGTGGCGGGCGAGCATCGGGGCAGGGCCGTGGGGCACCAGGCTACCGCTCGCCGCATCGGCCAAGACCGGCCCGATCGCAAGGTGGGCACCCAGCGCCAGATTGCCGAGCGCGGCCAGGCGGGAAATCGTCACAAGCGCCACGTCGAGGTCTTCGACCAGCACCTCCCAGCGCCCGGGCGCAGCGCGGATCGCAGCGGCGGGCAGGCCGGAAAGCGCTTCGGCCACCGGCTTGGCCAGCGCGGCAATCGCCGCGGAGGGCAAGGCGTCGGCTCCCGCCAGCGCGTCGAGCCCGACCGCCAGGTGGACCGCCAGGATTCGCGCCGGATCGGGCTGCTCGGGCGGGAACAGCGCCTCGACCTGCGCATCGCGCGGCACGCTCAGGCGGTGCTGGGGTCCGGCCGCAGCGCGCCACAGCGCGGCCTGGCGCGCGGTGTTGATCCCGCCGCC
>JANPMA010000151.1:0-11789 GCA_031422595.1 Novosphingobium sp.
TGCTCGCTCAGGGCAAACCCAAAATGGTCGTCCGCATCGCTCTCGCCCGAAAACTCCTCGTGCGCCTCAACGCAAAAGCCCGCGACACCCGAAATGAACTTGCTCTTGCCGCTTGACCAACCAGATAGTCGCTCCGTCAGCCCTGACGGGCTGCCACCTCCCCAAATGCGCTGCGCGAATTTGGGAAGGATCTTAGGCAATTGAGCCGCGAATCCGCCTTCATCGCATCCCTGCGCGCCATCGCCACACATCCCGCCGCGCGGGGTTTGGCCGATGACTGCGCGGTGCTGGAGATCGGCGGTGAGGCGCTGGTCATCACCCACGATGCCATGGCCGAGGGCATTCATTTCCTGCCCGGACAAGACCCCGCAGACCTGGCCTGGAAGCTGGTCGCCACCAACCTGTCCGACCTGGCCGGCAAAGGCGCGGCGCCGCTGGGGGTGTTGCTGGGCTATCAGCTGGGCACAGACGATTCGCGGTTCGTCGAAGGCCTGCGCGAAGTTCTGGACCATTACCAGGTGCCGCTGCTGGGTGGCGATACGATCGGACATAGCGGCCCGCAAGTGCTGGGGCTGACCGCGCTGGGGCGCGCAGCCCACCAACCCGTGCCTTCACGCAGCGGCGCTCAGATTGGCGACGAGCTGTGGATCACCGGGCCGCTGGGCGCGGCGATGCTCGGCTTTGAGGCTCTCAAGGCCGGATCGGGCGACAGCCTGGCCTATCGCCGCCCGGCCGCGCTGCTTGGCGAAGGCCAGGCCCTGGCCCCCTTGGTCAGCGCGATGATGGATCTGTCCGATGGCCTGCTGCTCGATGCGCAGCGCCTGGCCGAGGCTTCGCGGGTTACCCTGGCGATCGATCGCGGCGCCGTTCCGATCGCTACCGCCGAGCACCGCCGCGACGAAGCACTGCGCTGGGGCGAGGACTATCAGCTGCTGTTCACTCTCCCCGCAGGTGAACAACCGCCCGGCCCGTTTCACCGGATCGGCACGGTGCTGGAGCGAAGCGCCGAACCACTGTTGCTCGATGGCACAGTACCCACCGGCAAGCTCGGCTTTGAACACCACTGAACTGCGGGAAAGGCGCTTTCCGGCGTTGCATTGCCGCGAATCCTGCCTATAGCAACGCCCGTTCGTCCCGCAATGCCGGGACTTTCGCTATGGAAAATCAAACAAGGGGGAGCGTCCTGTGAATCCCGTCACACTCGCGATAATTTTGGGGCTTGTCGCCGTAGTCTACGGCTTCGTCACCAGCCGCCAGGTGCTAGGTGCATCGGCCGGCAATGAAAAGATGCAAGAAATCGCCGCCGCGATCCAGGAAGGCGCCCAAGCCTATCTGGGCCGCCAGTATCGCACCATTGCGATGGTTGGCGTGGTCGTTGCGGTGCTGGTCGGCTATTTCCTCGGGCCAATTTCGGCCGCCGGCTTTGTGCTGGGCGCCGTGCTTTCGGGCGCGACCGGGTTTATCGGGATGAACATCTCGGTCCGCTCAAACGTCCGCACCGCCGCTGCCGCACAGGTCGGTCTGCAACAGGGTCTGACCCTGGCATTCCGCGCTGGCGCAATCACCGGCATGCTGGTGGCAGGCCTCGCACTCCTCGCGATTGCGGGCTTCTTCTGGTATCTCACCGGCCCTGCTGGTCATACAGTTGGCGGCAGCGATCGCACCGTGGTCGATGGCCTGGTGGCCCTGGCCTTCGGCGCTTCGCTGATTTCGATCTTCGCGCGGCTGGGCGGCGGGATCTTCACCAAGGCGGCTGACGTCGGCGCTGACCTCGTCGGCAAAGTCGAAGCCGGGATCCCCGAAGACGATCCCCGCAACCCCGCGGTGATTGCCGACAATGTTGGCGACAACGTGGGTGACTGCGCCGGGATGGCGGCCGATCTGTTCGAAACCTATGTCGTCACGATCGGTGCGACCATGGTGCTGACCGCGCTGCTGCTGAAGGGCGCGGGTGAAGCCGCGCTGATGAACCTGATGAGCCTGCCGCTGCTGATCGGCGGCGTCTGCATCGTCACTTCGATCATCGGCACCTATTTCGTCCGTCTGGGTGGCAGCAAAAACATCATGGGCGCCATGTACAAGGGCTTCCTGGTCACCGCGCTGCTTTCGGTCCCCGCAATCTGGTGGGCGATCAACCACACCCTGGGCGGAATGGACACCGCTGTTGCCGGGCAGGCCTATACCGGCATGACGCTGTTCTGGTGTTCGCTGCTGGGTCTGGTGATCACCGGGCTGATCATCTGGATCACCGAGTACTACACCGGCACCAACTATCGCCCGGTCCGCTCGATCGCCAAGGCTTCGGAAACCGGCCACGGCACCAACGTGATCCAGGGCCTGGCGATTTCGCTTGAATCGACTGCCCTGCCGACCCTGGTGATTGTCGCCGGGATCGTCATCGCGCACCAGCTCGCTGGCCTGATGGGCATCGCCTATGCAGCCACCGCGATGCTGGCCTTGGCCGGGATGGTCGTGGCGCTCGACGCTTATGGCCCGGTCACCGACAACGCCGGCGGGATTGCCGAAATGGCCGGGCTTGACGACGAAGTCCGCGCCAAGACCGACGCACTCGACGCGGTCGGCAACACCACCAAGGCCGTTACCAAGGGCTATGCGATCGGTTCGGCCGGACTTGCCGCGCTGGTGCTGTTCGCGGCCTATACGACCGACCTCAAGGAGTTTTTCCCGGCCTTTTCCGATGGAAATCTGGCCAATGGCGAAGTCAGCTTCAGCCTTGAGAACCCCTATGTCATCGTCGGGCTGCTGCTCGGTGCCCTGCTCCCGAACCTGTTCGGTTCGATGGGCATGACCGCCGTGGGCCGCGCTGCGGGTGAAGTGGTCAAGGATGTCCGCGATCAGTTCGCCAAGAACCCCGGCATCATGACCTACGAAACCAAGCCGGACTATGCCCGCACGGTCGATCTGGTGACCAAGGCGGCGATCAAGGAAATGATCGTGCCCTCGCTGCTGCCAGTGGCCGCACCGATCGTGGTCTACTACGTGATCACCGCAGTGGCGGGGCAGGCCAATGGTTTCGCCGCGCTGGGCGCGCTGCTGCTGGGCGTGATCGTCGGCGGGCTGTTCGTCGCGATCTCGATGACCTCGGGCGGCGGCGCGTGGGACAACGCCAAGAAGTACATCGAAGACGGCAACCACGGCGGCAAGGGCTCTGAAGCCCACAAGGCCGCGGTGACCGGCGATACCGTGGGCGATCCTTACAAGGATACCGCGGGTCCGGCCGTCAACCCGATGATCAAGATCACCAACATCGTGGCGCTGTTGCTGCTCGCGGCGCTCGCCGCGCACTAAGCACTTCACCCAGTTGGGGAAACAAGACCCCGCCCGGCGCCTTTGTCCCTTTGCGGGGGGCAGGCCGGGCGGGGTTTTCGTTGACCTTGGCGAGGCTGGCACTAATCTTGGGTTCAGGGGCTGGCCGCCAGATGCGCTGGCCAGAGGATTGATGAGGGATATTCGATGATCAAGACGAACAAGCGGCCTTCGCGCCTTGCCGCGCTGGCCCTGGGTATTTCGACGCTGGCGCTGGACGGCCTGGCCGGCAGTTCTGCGCATGCCAACGAGGCGGCACCCTCTTCGCTCTATGCGAATGAACAGATCCCGGGGGGAGAGTTCGTCAAGAAGGCCAACATGCGCAACACCCGCATTTCGCCCGATGGCAAGCATCTGGCCTATCTGGCCGGTTCGGGCGGCAAGGAAGTGCTGGTGGTGATGGATCTGAACAATCTCAGCGCCCCGCCCAAACCGATCCTCGCTGCGGAAGAAGCGCGCGACGGCGGCGACCGGTCGATGACCGGATTTCGCTGGATCGGCAATGATCATGTGGTGATTACCATCGTCCAGGTTGAGAACATGGGCGGAGCGCGACCGGTGGATTTCCGGCGTCTGGTTGCTTACTCGGTTTCGACCGGCAAGATGGTCAATCAGGCCTGGGACAAGTCCGGTCGTGACGGGTCGGCTGTGCTCTGGATCGATCATGTCAAAGGCGAATATTTGCTGCAACGCGACGCCGTGGGCGACAGCACCGAGCGCTTTGGCTTGCCCGAGGTAATCCGGGTTGATGTGGCCACCGGGAAATACTCGACGGTCCAGCGCACCAATCCGATCGTCAATGCCGGCTGGTCGGTCGATGCCGATGGCGTGGTTCGCGCCGGCTTTTCCAATAACAGCGATAACGGCAAGCTCAGGATGCTCTACCGTTCCAACGCCAAAGAGAACTTCCGCACGGTCTACAACGCGGCCGACAGCAGCTTTACCGAAACCATCCCGCTGCCGAGCCTCTACATCCCCGGGACGGACAAGGCCTATGTGATCTCCAACAAGGACGGGGTCGACAAGGTCTATACCATGGACCTGAACACCTTGGCGCTGTCCGCGCCGGTGTTTGAAACCCCGGGTTTCGACGTCCAGGGCCTGATTACCGACTACGATGACCGCAATGTGATCGGTTATGACACCTTCGATGGCACCATGAGCAACAGCTACACCAGCGCGCGCCACAAGGAAATCCAGGGTTTCCTTTATGAAATGTTCGGCAAGGGCGAAGCCCAGATCATCGATAGCGATCGTGAAGAGAGCCGCCTGATTTTCTTCGCCGGAGGAACCAACCGTGGCGGCGGCTTCTATCTCTATGACGTCGCAGCCGGGAAGATCAGCGTACTCAACTGGCAGCGTACCGCGATCAAGGATGCCAAGCTCAATCCCGTCAAGGCCGAATGGGTCACGGCCAGCGACGGCACCAAGATGCAAGTGATCGTCACCTACCCGCGTCACCGCAAGGGCAAGAACCTGCCGGTGGTGATCATGCCGCATGGCGGGCCGTTCGGGGCGCTTTCGGCCACCAATGCGCTTGAACCCTGGAACCAGCCGCTGGCCGAAGCCGGCTATGTGGTGATCCAGCCCAACTATCGCGGCTCGGGCGGCTATGGGAAGGCCTTCGTCAAGCTGGGCCGCAATCCGGGCGGCTATGGCAAGCGGATGCAGGACGATCTGACCGACGTGCTCAACGCCTATGCCGCCAAGGGCATTGTCGATCCCAAACGCGCTTGCGTCATGGGCTGGTCCTATGGCGGCTATGCCGCTGCGCGCGGGGCACAGCGCGATCCTGAGCTGTGGCGCTGCGCGATCGCCGGGGCCGGCGTTTATGACATGCCGTTGATGAACAAGTGGGACGCGGTTAACCTTGGCCGCTTCAGCAGCGGATTCCAGGCGACATCGAACGACCCCGACGCCATCTCTCCTGCTCGCAACCCCGAGGGGAAATGGGCTCCGATCCTGGTTGTTGCGCCCCAGCGCGACGCGCGTATTCCCATGGAACAGTCAAAGACGCTGATCGGCAACCTCAAGAAAGCCGGCAAAGTCGAAGGCAAGGATTTCCGTTACGTGGTCCAGCCCAAGGGCACCCACAACCTGCCATATGACGATGTCCATATCGAATGGATCGATGAATCGCTGGCCTGGCTAGAACGCTTCAACCCGGCCTATACCGCGAGCGATACCGACAAGGCTCCGCCCAAGGCCGCAATCAAGTAAGCGTTAGGCTTTCTTTGGCCTTTCTTGGTTAAGACCTTCATCCGGCGGCCCCGTGCTGCCGGGTGAAAGGCATTCCAGTGGCAAGCAAGGCCAAGGTCCCGAACGATAGAGCGCGCCCTCCCGCGGCGCCTGCTGTCGTGCCTGGCGGCCTGATCCGCGCGGTCTCGTGGCAGGCGCTCGAAGCGCCCGAGGCGCGGCTCGCCTGGGATGCCCTGGCCCGCTGTGCTGCCGAACCCAACCCATTCCACGAAAGCTGGTACCTGCTGCCCGCGCTGCGCGCGCTCGATCCGGCTGGCGCGATCAAAGTGCTGCGCTTCGAAGTTGACGGCGAGCTGGCCGGGCTGCTGCCGGTGCGGCATGAGAAACGCTACTATCGCTGGCCGATCCCGCAGCTCTGCACCTGGATCCACGGCAACTGCTTTCAGGGCGCCCCCCTGGTGGCGCGCGGGCTGGAGCGCGAGTTCTGGCGCGCGCTGCTGGCCTGGGCCGATCGCAACGCGGGCAGCGGACTGTTCCTGCATCTGGCGCAGATTCCGCTCGAAGGGCCGCTTTACCAGGCGCTGCAGACAGTACTCGCCGAGCAACACCGCCCGGCCGCGCTGGTCCACCGCGAGGAGCGGGCGATGCTTGCCTCGGAGCTTTGCGCCGAGGCCTATTTCGAAGCCAGCCTGTCGGGCAAGAAGCGCAAGGAGCTGCGCCGGCAGGCCACGCGGCTGTCCGAACAGGGCGAACTGGCATTCGAACGCCGCGACGATGACCTCCGCCTGGCCCGCTGGATCGAGGACTTCCTCGCGCTCGAACACTCGGGCTGGAAAGGCGCAGCTGGCTCGGCCCTCGCCTCGCACCAGGCCACCGCGCGATTGTTCAAGGAGGCGCTGTTCGGCGCCGCCAGCCGCGGGCAGCTCGAACGGCTGACACTCAGCCTCGATGGCGAACCGATCGCGATGCTGGCCAATTTCATCACCCCGCCCGGCGCCTATTCCTACAAGACCGCTTTCGACGAGCGCTTCGCCCGCTATTCGCCCGGCGTGCTGGTCCAGCGCGAAAACCTCAGCCTGCTCGACCGGCCGGGCATCGACTGGGTCGACAGCTGCGCCGCCGCCGACCATCCGATGATCGACCACATCTGGCGCGAACGCCGCCCGGTCGGCCGCCTGTCGGTGGCGATCGGCGGCAAATTGCGCCGCGCGCTGTTTGCCCGGATCGTTCGGGCCGAACTGGGCCGCAATCCCTCAGGCATCTAGCGCCGGTTGACGCGTTCGCTTTTGCAACGCAAAGGCACAGGCGATGGACAGCCAACGCACCCCCGAACAACTGGTCGCCAGCCTGGTCAAGCTGCTCGAAGTGCAGGACCAGGGCGAAGACCATTTTCTTGGCCGCAAGAAGCGCGGCGGGGTCGGCCGGGTATTCGGCGGGCAGGTGATCGCCCAGGCCCTGCTCGCGGCCGAGAACACCGTCGACCCTGACCGCCCCGCCCACTCGCTCCACGCCTATTTTCTGCGCGGCGGCAGCGAGGATTTCGAGATCGATTACAAGGTCGATCGCGATTTCGATGGCGGCAGCTTCTCCAACCGCCGGGTGGTCGCCAGCCAGCAGGGCCGCCCGATCCTCAACCTTACCGCCAGCTTCCAGAAGCAGCAGGAAGGCCTGCACCACCTGGATGCCGAAATGCCCGATGTGCCCGGCCCCGAGGAGCTTGAGCCCGAGACCGTGGTGCGCCGCCGCTTCGCCGATCAGGCCCGGCCTGAGGCACGCCACCATTTCCTGGCCGAGCGCCCGATCGAAATGCGCGCGGTCGAAGGACGGCACTGGATGAACCCCAAGCCCGCCCCGCCGCGCAGCCATTCGTGGTTCAAGGCGGTCGCCGCCCTGCCCGACGATCCCCGGATTCACCGCGCGGTGCTGGCCTTCACCAGCGACATGACGCTGCTGGGCACTTGCGCCCTGCCCCACGGCCTCAGCTGGGCCCGCGGCGAAGTGGTCAGCGCCAGCCTTGACCACGCGGTCTGGTTCCACGAACCGTTCCGCGCCGACGAATGGCTGCTCTACGCCACCGACAGCCCGTGGAGCGGCGGCGGACGCGGCTTCAACCGCGGCCGGATCTTCACCCAGGGCGGGCGGCTGGTAGCCAGCGTCGCGCAGGAAGGGATGATCCGCAGGGTTGTGCCGAAGAGTTAGTCCCCCTCGACACCGCACCGTCCCGGAGCTTAGTTCATTCCAAACTGGCGGAGAGGAATCTGATCGGGGTGCTGGTTTCATCCGCAGTGGGCAAGCCGCTGTCGGACAACATGGAGGAGAAGATCTGGGCGCCGGCCGGCATGGAGCAGCAGGGCACCTGGCTGCTGGGCCAGACCGGGCACGAGATCGCTGGCTGCTGCATCCAGGCCGCCACCCGCGACTATGCCCGCTTCGGACTGTTCGTGCTGGGCGGGGGCAAGGGTATGGTGCCGGACGACTGGTTCAGCATGGCCACCGTCAAGCAGAAGGACATCGGCGAGCCCGGCCACGGCTATGGCTTCCAGTGGTGGACCTACGACGACGGCAGCTTTGCAGCGCAAGGGATCTTCGGCCAGGGCATCTTCATCGATCCCAAACGCAAGCTGGTGATCGCCAGCAACGCCGACTGGACGCGGGCGACTGAAGGACCGGAAGGTGAGTGGCGCGAGGCGTTTTACAAGCAAGTGCAGGGGTTGGTCGACGGGGGGGGGGTGAGCCATCAACTTGTCGAGACTTCCAAGCTCTCAACATTTGGCAATCTCGACGCAAAGTCGTTCACGTTGGCCACTCGCGCTGCACCGGATGGCATGATTATGAGCAGGCCATGTCTCTGTTGACTGTCGAATTCGTCAGACCACAATCCATGCATATCTATGAAATTGACCACTTCAGCCAACTTTGTCTGATCGTCAATTTCAACTACCATCGGTTCAAAGCCTACGGCCCGAATGCCATCCAGCACCGCCTGATCATCAGCGTCATCGACAACAACATATGTGGCCATAACTCGGCCACTGAGCAACCCATTTATGTGTTCCTGCCGATCGTAAGCCGCATCAGTCTGCCTCCCGATTCCACTTGTACTTATTACAAAGCTTCCATCGGATCTGAGTTCTACGGTGTATGGCATTGGCGGATTTGAACTGAAGCGCCCAATAATTTCTCGAGCGGGTCGAAACGACTCTCGCCCAGTCTGCTGAAAAGCTTCAAACAGGTTAAAGAAGTTCAGGGCGTTAGTCAGAGCAACATTTATCTCTTCGTAGGTCACAACAACGGCTGCGCCACCATTGCGTCGCCTAAGCCGAAGCCCATCGGCCGCAATGATGTAGTCTGCGTGAAAAATTCCGTTCCGAATGTCGTCTCTGAATGTCACTTCGAGCAGTTCACTCAGTCTCTTCATTCCAATGTCAGAGGCCACCGTAGCAAGATGCCGAAACATTGCATTTGCATTCGGGCCAATGATTCTTTTTGGTGACTGTTTCACGCGAACCAGATTCTGAAAAGGCCACAAGTTATAGGGCTTTAACTGAATTACACCCATCAGGTTCAGGAGACCTTCGTAGACTCCCCCCGCTTCAGCCAATTGAGAATACAAACAGAGCACTTGTCGAAGCTCGGGAACAGAAAGTTGTGTTCCCCGCTTATCGAACTCTACAAGCTCATTTCGGACTTCGTAGGCCGTAATCGCTGTAGACCAGCCGGCATCCTGGGCGCCCCGGAATTCTCCAAAAAGAGAACCAGCCATGTCTAGTTCGCCAACTAAACGAGCCCATTCAAAGAGATATGTCAGTTGTTTGTTGAGCTCAACCGCATAATCTTCAGCACTCAAGATCTGCACTCCAGATGTTGGAAATTCGCCAAGCAGGCCCTAGTAATGGCACTTCACCCCCCCGGATGGTAGAAATCGTAAACCGCCTGCGCCACCGCCGCTGAGACCCCCGGCGCACGTTGCAGGTCTTCCAGCGACGCCGCGCGCACTTTCCCTGCCGTGCCGAAGTGCAGCAGCAACGCGCGTTTGCGCGCCGGGCCGATGCCGGGGATCTCGTCGAGCGGCGAGGCGCTGATCGCGCGGCTGCGCTTGTCGCGGTGGGCGCCGATCGCGAAGCGGTGGACTTCGTCGCGCAGCCGCTGGAGGTGGAACAGCAAGGGCGAGTTTTCGGGCAGCATCCGTTCGCGCCCGTCGGGGAAGTGAAACACCTCGCGCCCCTCGCGGCCGTGGTGCGGGCCCTTGGCCACAGCGATCAGCGGCACGTCCTCGATCCCCATCTCCTCCAGCGTGTCGCGCGCGGCGCTCAGCTGGCCCTTGCCGCCGTCGATCAGCACCAGGTCTGGCCAGATGCCTTCGCGCTCAAAATCCTCCCCGTTCCGGGGAGGGGGACCGCGACGCGCAGCGGCGGGGTGGAGGGGGCTATCCCCAAGCGCTGCGCCCAGCAGTGAGCCCCCTCCACCATCCTTCGGATGGTCCCCCTCCCCGGAACGGGGAGGATTTAGCAGCCGCCCGAACCGCCGGGCGAACACTTCGCGCATCATGGCGAAATCGTCGTTGGTCTGGGCGGTCTTGATGTTCCACTTGCGGTACTGGCCCTTGAGGAACCCTTCGGGGCCCGCCACCACCATCGCGCCCAGCGCATTGCTGCCCTGGATGTGGCTGTTGTCGTAAATCTCGATCCGCTGCGGCGGTTCGGGCAGTTCGAGGAATTCTGCGAGCTCGCGATTGAGCCGGGCCTTGGCCCCGCTTTCGGCCTGGCGGCGCTCAAGCGCTTCCACGGCATTGCGGCTGGCCTGCTCCATCAGCCGCCGCCGGTCGCCGCGCTGAGGCACCGAAATCTCAACCTTGCCGCCAGCCGGGCCGGACAGCGCCTCGGCCAGCAGGTCACCCTCAGGCAGGGCGCGGTCGATCAGCACCAGCCGCGGCGGGGGCACTTCCTCGTAAAACTGGGCGAGGAAGGCGGTCAGCACTTCGGCCTCGTCCAACCCCTCGGTGTGGCTGGGAAAGAAAGCGCGGTGGCCCCAGTTCTGGCCGCCGCGGATGAAGAAGGCCTGGACCCCGAACTGGCCATTGCGGCTGGCGATCGCGAAGATGTCGGCGCTGCCCACCCCTTCGGCATTGACCGCCTGGCTGCCCTGGATGAAAGTCGCTGCGCGCAGCCGGTCGCGCAGGATCGCCGCGCTTTCGAAATCGAGCGCGGCAGCGGCTGCTTCCATCTGCTGGTTGAGCTTGGCCTGGACCGCGCCGCTCTTGCCGCCAAGAAAATCCTTCGCCTCACCGACCAGATCGGCATAGCCCTCGGCACTGATCCGGCCGACGCAGGGCGCCGAACAGCGCTTGATCTGATAGAGCAGGCAAGGCCGATCGCGGCGACTGAAAAAGCTGTCGGTGCAGCTTCTTAGCAGGAACAGTTTCTGCAGCGCGTTAATCGTGACGTTGACCGAACCGGCGCTGGCGAAGGGGCCGTAATAGTTGCCCTTGGCCCGCCTCGCGCCGCGGTGCTTGGTGATCCGCGGAAAGTCATGCTCGGCCCGCAGCAAGATGAAGGGGAAGCTCTTGTCATCGCGCAGCAGCACGTTGAAGGCCGGGCGGAAGCGCTTGATCAGCTGGGCTTCGAGCAGCAGCGCCTCGGCCTCGCTATTGGTGGTGACGATGGTCATGCCGCGGGTCTGGCTGACCATCCGCTGCAGCCGCTGCGGCAGCCGATCGACCTGGGTATAGTTGGCCACCCGGTTCTTGAGCGCCCGCGCCTTGCCGACATAGAGCACATCGCCGCGCGCATCGAGCATGCGGTAGACCCCGGGCTTGGGCTTCAGCGTCGCCAGCACCTCGCGGATCGCGGCGACCCCGGCCGCAAGATCGGGCTGGCCCGACTTGACCGCATAGGTCGCCCGCTCCTCGTTGAAGCGTTGCGCCGCATTGGGCTGATCGGGGCGGCCGGCCTTGGTCATAGCGGAGCAAACTAGGACTTTCGTCATCCCCGCGAAAGCGGGGATCGCTGTGTGTCTGGGGAAAGCTCGCTTCAGGCCGCCAGCGGTCCCGGGTCAAGCCCGGGACGACGTGCTTGTTGACCCCCGTCCCCGGTGTGTTACGCTGCACCGCACAAGACCCGCACCAGCGGGCGCAACATGGGAAGGTGATCGCTTGCGGCAATTGCAGGGAATGGATGCATCGTTTGTTGCGCTGGAGACGCGCACATCGCCGATGCACATCGGCTCGATCCTGATCTACAACCCTGAGACTGCGCCTGGCGGTT
>JANPMA010000152.1:0-4511 GCA_031422595.1 Novosphingobium sp.
TAGCTGTCGACCACTTCGAACAGCGCCTGGATCTGGCGTTGTTCCTCCTTGGAAACCTCGGGACGCCAGACATCAAAGATCAGCACCAGCCGGTCCTCGTCGCTATTGTTCCAAGCCTCGTGCTCTACGCTGTCATCGAAGACCATCAGTTCACCGACGTGCCAATCACGCGTTGTCGCCCCTACCCGAAACCCGCAATGCGGCGGGACGATCAGCGGCAAATGGCAGATGAAACGGCAATTGATCATGCCGGTGTGCGGCGGGATCTTCGAATGCGGGCGCAGCAACGAGAACATGATCGAAGGTGCGCGCGTACCGATCCGGCTCAGCGGCACCTGACTGTCGAGCATGCCGAATGTCACCGGCGCGCGCTCGGTCCGCTCAAGGATCGGCTGGCCGCGATCGGTCAGGTAGCAAGTGCTCCAGTCGGGGTTGTCGAGCAGGCCGTGGACATCGCCCTGCGGCCGGTCGGTGGTCTGGCGCATATAGGGCTGGAAACTGGCGGTATCGGCAAGCAGGACCTGTGCTTCGGCAAGGATAGCTTCGGTCTGCGTCTCCACTGCCTCGCGCCAGGCATAGCCCGACGGATCGACAAAGTGGACCAACGGCAGGTCGGGGTAGTAGAAGGTCTGCGGCATCTGCGGAAAGCGATTAGTTTCCGGATCGCGCCGCCTTGCGCCTTGCATGATCTCCAGCGCCTTCTGGAACTTGGGGTGACGTTGCCCCGGCCCCAGCCCGGCCTTGGCCAATCCTTCGCGCAGCATCTCGCCGAAGCGCTGGTCTAGCCAGACTGCGGCATCGCGCGCGCGCAGCAGTTCGCTGCGCTCGATCGCTAGGCCGGAACCGGCCATTCGCCCGACCGCCCCATAAAAGGCAGCCGCCGCGCGATAATCCTTGGCCAGCATCCGGTGATCGGCCTTGGCCAGCGTCGCCACAATATCGTCGCGCTGGGCCAGCATCCGGGCGTCGGCCTCGGCTTCGCTTATGCCCGGGTCGGGACGGTCGATGCTCATGCGTTAGTGCTTGTCGAGCTCTGCATGGAGGTGCGGGCGCAGGATCCAGAACAGAAGTGCCGGGACCAGGCCCAGCAGCGCCGCGCCGTAAAGCACATAGCGGACCGAATCGGAGCCGTATTCCGGCTTGAGCCAGTCGGACAGCATTCCGAAGAACAGTGGCCCCAGCCCCAGCCCGATCAGGTTTTGCCCGAACAGCAGGACTGCACTGGCCATCGCGCGCTGGTGCAGCGGCACCAGTCCCTGGACCGATGAGTATACCGGACCAAAATAGAGCGCATTGAAAGCCGCCGGCAGCAGCATCAAGGCAAGAGCAATCTGCCAATCGCTCTGCTGGTAAGCCAATATCGCCAGCGGCACTGCCAAGGCCATGCCAATCGCCGGGGCCGTCACCACATGGCGCCGATCAGTGCTGCCATAGCGAATGGCGAGCCAGCCGCCGAGCCAGGTTCCAAAGATTGCGGCGACACCCGTGCCGATTCCATACCACAAGCCGGTCTGACCCGGAGAGAGCTGATGTGTGCGCTGGAAGAAGATCGTTATCCAGGTCGCCTTGCCATAAGAAAGGAAGGAACAGAACGATGCCGCCACGAGTACCAACACATAGGCTTTGAACTTCATTAGCTCGCCGACCGAAGCCAGGATTTGCAGGATCGATGTCCAGATCGCCTTAAGCACCGATTGCTCGGTCTGTATCGGACCAGTATCGCGTACCGGACGATCCTCATCCCGGATCAGAAACCAGACCACAACCGCCAACAGAATCCCTGGCAGCCCGACAGCCATGAAGGCCATGCGCCAACCAAGGGTGTCCGCCAACTGCCCGCCAATCACCATGCCCAGCAGTGAGCCGATCGAAATACCCATCGCATAGAAAGCCATCGCGCCGGGGCGTTTTTCGGGTGGTACTTTGTCAGCGATTAGCGAGTGGGCCGCCGGGGTGCAGCCGGCCTCGCCCACGCCGACCCCGATCCGCGCCAGCAGCAATTGCACAAAATTCTGCGCCATCCCGCAAAGCACGGTCATCAATGACCAGATCGCTAAGGCAACCGCGATCAATCTGCCGCGATTGGTGCTCGGCTTGTCGGCATAGCGGGCCAGCGGCAGGCCCAGAAACGTGTAAAGGAAGGCGAATGCGAGGCCAGTCATCAATCCCAGTTGGGTGTCGCTGAGGTTTAGATCCCTCGCGATCGGTTCGGCCAGGATGTTGACGATCTGCCGGTCGAGGAAGTTGAAAATGTAGACGACCAGCAAGATCCATAGCAGCGTGCGCGTCGAACCCTGGTAATCCTTCAAGCGCTGCATGGTGCTGGTCCGTTCAATAAAGCCGCAAGGCCCGGGTTGCTTCAAGCCAGGCTGCCTCGTCGGCGCTGGCCACTTGGTCGAGATCGCCCGGCATGGCCGCCGGATCATCGACCCATTCGCGCAAGGCCGGGCCGCCGTTGATCACATCGATTGCGAGGCGTTCGAACTCGTACTCATAGGGAAAATCGCGCCACAGTTCATAGTCGGGGTAAAGCCGCCGGATCGCCTTGAAGGCCAGTGCCTGCAGCCGCCAGGGGCGGAAAGCATGGTGATCGTAGAACTTGCCCTCGGCATGGATCATCAGTCCGTTGCATAGCTGCCCGGCGTGCTTGTGGAACGTCGGCGTGAACCAGCATTCGCGCAAGGCGCAGCCGGCCAGCCAGTGGGGCGCGAAGCGGCGCATTTCGGCAAGCACTGCCTTGGCATCCACATCAGCCGCGCCGAACAGCACTTCCAGGGCACGGGTCGTGCCTCGGCCCTCGCTCAGCGTCGCGCCTTCGAGCATCACCGTTCCGGCATAGGCGCGGCCCATGTTGACGCTGGCGGCATTGGGGCTGGGGTTGATCCAGATCCGGCTTTCGGGCCAGCCAAAGCCGGGGCCTTCTGGCTCCCAGCCTTCCATCGCGATCACGCGGTAGGGCACATTGAGCCCGAAGTGCTGGATGAACCAGTGCCCCATCTCGCCCAGCGTTAGCCCATGGCGCATCGGCATCGGGCCTGCGCCAACGAAGCTTTCCTGTCCCGGCAGCAACGTCGTGCCTTCGACCGGTCGTCCGGCGGGATTGGGCCGGTCGAGCACCCAGACCTCCTTGCCGGCGGCCTGCGCGGCCTCCAGCAGATAGAGCAGCGTGGTGACGAAGGTATAGATCCGGCAGCCCAGGTCCTGCAGGTCGAACAGGAACACGTCCGCCGTGCTCATCATCTGCCCGGTCGGGCGGCGCACCTCGCCATACAGGCTGAAAATCGGGATGTTGTAGAACGGGTCGAGCTCGTCCTCGGTCTCGACCATGTTGTCCTGCTTGTCGCCCTTCAGCCCGTGCTGCGGACCGAACGCGGAGGTGACGTTGATCCCCGCCGCGATCAGCGCATCGAGCGAATGAACCAGGTCCTCGGTCACACTGGCCGGATGCGCCACCAGCGCGACGCGCTTGCCTTCAAGCGGCTTCCTGAGTGCTGGGTCCGCCAGCAGGCGGTCGATACCGAACTTCATGGTTCGCTGGGTGGCGGAAGCGTGATGGCAAAGCAAGTGGGGTGATGGAAATCGGGCTGGCCAGGCGGGTGGGCGAACGCCCAATAGGACTTGGTCCCGTCGGTTTCCTCGATCACGGCGGACATCCCTAGCCTACATTCTGATGCGAACGACAATTCCACATCGTTCAAGATGCCAGTTAGCGAAAAGCGAACTGGATGGCGCTGTCCAGGATCGGGATTCCTAACCGTCAGCACTTCGTCAATCTTGAGGTCCTCATCCACCTTTGCAGGAGGGATACCCAAAGCCAAGGCTTTAGCACGAAGCTCCAACAACCTGGTGCGCCGGGCAGCGAGTTCTCGCGCCGCATCGACAGTGGTTACCGTGATTGCTGGAACGGCGAGCTCCCGCATTGCTTCGCGGTAGCCATCGAACGCATACGCGGCCCAACATCCGGAAGGAGACATGTTGTATTCGAGATAAGCGCCCGATCGAGGATCGAGCACAAACAGTTCGAAGCACGTTGATTGCCAGAGACCATCTGCTCGGCGGGGGGGCTGTTCTGCAGGCAGCATGATTCCGCCAACCGCACATTCCACTGCAAATTGAACTTTCCACTGTCCGGCAGATACAATTGTAAAGTAGCACAAAATCCCGGTCACGTTCCGCGGCGGAGTGTCGGGATGCGGAGTGAGTGGCGCGACGTGCTTCGGAAGTTCCATATCCGTGATCGCCATGCTAGGCGCGCTCCTTATTTCAAAAGGCAACCATGACTTACAAATCCACCCTCCTGCGCCTGCTCGACGAGCGGGGATACATTCACCAGCTGACCGATGCCGAAGGGCTCGATCGGCTTGCGAACACGCAGGTTGTGCCCGGCTATATCGGCTTCGATGCCACCGCGCCATCGCTGCATGTTGGATCGCTGGTGCAGATCATGCTGCTGCGGCGCCTGCAGCAGGCCGGGCACAAGCCGGTGGTGCTGATGGGCGGCGGGACTACGC
>JANPMA010000153.1:0-25298 GCA_031422595.1 Novosphingobium sp.
TCGTCAACAAGGTCGACCGCGAGGGGCGTTCGGTGTTCGAAACGCTCGACGAAGTGGCCGATGCGCTGGCGCTCGATGTGGTGCCGATGTCGTGGCCGATCGGCTTGGGCGGCGAGTTTCAGGGCGTGCTCGATTTCGCCACCGAGACCATCGCCCGCCCCGAAGGCCCCAGCCGCGAATTCCTGGGCCAGGTGACCCCGGCCGAAGGCATCCCCGAGGCAATCGCCGAGGAAATCGAGCTGGCCCGGGGCGGCTACCCCAGCTTCGATCTGGAGGCCTACCGCCACGGTGACATGACCCCGGTCTATTTCGGATCGGCGCTCAAGAACTTTGGCGTGGCCGAGCTGATCGACGCGATCGCCCGCCATGCCCCGCCGCCGCGCCCGCAGCCGTCGGACAGCGGCGAGATTTCGCCCGAGCACAAGGAAGTCACCGGGTTCATCTTCAAGGTCCAGGCCAACATGGACCCGATGCACCGTGATCGGATCGCCTTCATGCGGCTGGTTTCGGGCACCTTCAAGCGCGGCATGAAGCTCACTCCATCTGGCAGCGGCAAGCCGGTCGCGATCCATTCGCCGATCCTGTTCTTCGCGCAGGACCGCGAGATCGCTGATAGCGCCGAGCCGGGCGATATCATCGGCATTCCCAACCACGGCACGCTGCGGGTCGGCGATACCTTGAGCGAGGCGAACAAGGTCCGTTTCACCGGCCTGCCCAACTTCGCCCCTGAAATCCTGCGCCGGGTGGCGCTCAAAGACCCGACCAAAACCAAGCAGCTTCGCAAGGCGCTCGACGATCTAAGCGAAGAGGGCGTGATCCAGGTGTTCTACCCCGAGATCGGCGCGGCCTGGATCGTGGGCGTGGTCGGCCAGCTCCAGCTCGAGGTGCTGATTTCGCGGCTCGAGGCGGAGTACAAGGTTGAGGCCTCGCTCGAGATGGCCCCGTTCGAAACCGCCCGTTGGCTCAGGGGCAGCGATGCCGCGCTCAAGACCTTCGCCGACTTCAACAAGTCGAACCTGGCCAAGGACCGCGACGGCGATCCGGTGTTCATGGCCCGCTCGGTCTGGGACGTGAGCTATCAGCAGGAGCGCAACCCGGAGCTGGTGTTTTCGGCCACCAAGGAAAGATAGGGGTTCACACGAAGACACGAAGACGTCGCCCTGGACCGAAGGTCCCTCAAATCCTTGACCATCGTCGCTGGATCAAACTCCAGAGTATGAGAGCGGCTTCGCCGAAAGCAAAACATCTTCGTGTCTTCGTGTGAACCCAATCTGCAACCTTGCCCCCCGCAACCACCCCGCTTAGTCTCACACCCATGGACTTCACCGATCACATCACCCCCGAACACGAAGCGATGATTGCCCGGCAGGCGGTCTACTTCGTCGCCACCGCCGCCCCCGATGCGCGGATCAACCTCAGCCCCAAGGGGCTCGACGGGACTTTCAAGGTGCTGGGGCCGAACCGGGTCGCCTACCTCGATCTGGGCGGTTCGGGCAACGAGACCCATGCGCATCTGGCCGCGGCCAAAGATCCTGGGGGCCGGATCACCATCATGATGTGCAATTTCGAGCAGCCCGCGCTGATCCTGCGGATCTACGGGCGCGGCAAGCCGGTGCTGCCGCAGGATGCCGGGTGGGAGGAATTGGTCGCGCAGTTCACGCTGCTGCCCGGCACCCGCCAGATTTTCGATATCGCGGTCGATTCGGTCCAGACTTCGTGTGGCTGGGGCGTGCCGGTGATGACCCTTGAGAAAGAGCGCGAGACTTTACCCAAGTATCACGCCCAGCAAGACCCAGCGAAATGGGAAGCCAAGGTGGCCGGTCGGACCGAGTCGATCGACGGCCTGCCGACCCGCGCGACCGACCGGTATATCGCCGGAGAAGGTGCCAATGCGGATTGAACCCTGCTTAAGCCCCTCCCCTTTAGGGGAGGGGTTGGGGGTGGGGTCTGTCCTCCAAATGCGACGTCGCGGGCACACGACAAACCCCACCCCAACCCGCGTTCAGAGGCACGTGACTCTGAACGCCCTAAAGGGGAGGGGCTCTTAGGTGCAGCTCACTTTCGCCACTTACAACATCCACAAGGCCGTCGGGCTCGACCGGCGGCGCGATCCCGACCGGATCATCGCGGTGCTCAACGAGCTTGATGCCGATGTGATCGCGCTGCAGGAGGCCGACCGGCGGGTGGGGCGGCGCGAATCTGTGCTGCCGCTTGAACACCTTGAGGACTACACCCCCTACCACCCGGTTCCGCTCAACCATCGCCCGCATTCGCTCGGCTGGCACGGCAATGCCTTGCTGGTGAAGCGCCATATCAAGGTGGCCGAGGCCGGAGTAGTGCCGCTGCCGATGATCGAACCGCGCGGGGCGATCCGGGCCGACCTGATCGTCCACGGACAACGCTTGCGGGTGGTGGGCATGCATCTTGATCTTTCGGGCTTGCGCCGCCGCCAGCAGATCCGCGCAATTCTCGCCCATCTTGAGCGCTGCGATCATCCCTGCCCGACCGTGGCGATGGGCGATTGCAACGAATGGGGCACCCGCCGCGGCGCGCTCAGCGAGTTCCATGCTCCCTGGCGCGTGCTGGCCCCGGGCCGCAGCTTCCCTTCGCGCCGGCCGCTTGCGGCGCTCGACCGGATCGTGGTTTCGGATCATTGGCAGCTTGGCGAAATGGGCGTTCACCACTCGCTGCTCTCGGCCCGGGCATCGGATCACTTGCCGATCTGGGCCCGGCTGGTACTGCCCAAAATTTAGGCAATTGTATACTTGACAAAGAGGCCGCAGAAGTCCATTGATCGTGCATGGACATCACCGCTCCCCGCTTCACCTGTGAAAACGCAGCCCGCGAACACCTTGAAGGCCTTATGTGGCCCGATGGTGCGTTCTGCCCGCACTGTGGTTCGTTCGCTGCCAAGCGGCTTCCCCCGCAAGCCCGCAAGGTCACTGCCGAACATCCCGGCGGTTCGATCCGTTACGGCGTGATCCAGTGCAATGACTGCGGCGATCAATACACCGTCACTGTCGGCACCGTGTTCGAGCGTTCAAAGGTTCCCTTGAACAAGTGGCTGCTTGCCAATCACCTGCTGTGCGCCAGCAAGAAGGGCGTGAGCGGCCACCAGATGGCCCGTATGTTGGGCGTTACCTACAAAACCGCGTGGTTCATGATGCACCGCATCCGTGAAGCCATGAAAGACACGCACCCCGGCCCGATGGGCGGCTATGGCGAAACCATCGAAGCCGACGAAACCTACGTTGGCGGCAAGATCAAGAATCGCTCCAACAAGCAGCGCCGCAACATGATTGCTCAGGAAGGCCGCGTTTCGCTCAAATCCAAGGAAGCTGTCGTTTCGCTTGTCGAGCGCGGTGGCCGCGTCCGTTCATTCCATGTCGCCAACGTGAACGGCAATACCTTGCGCCACGTTCTGGTTACCAATGCAGACCGTGGCTCGTGGCTCATGACCGACGATCACAATGGCTACAAGGCGGTTGGCACCGAGTATGTCGGCCACGGCGTTGTGGCCCACTCCAAGGGCGAATATGGTCGCGCCGGGGTGTTTCATACCAACACCATCGAAGGCTACTTCTCGATCCTCAAGCGCGGGATCATCGGCGTCTATCACCATGTCAGCAAGGCGCACCTGCAACGCTACTGCGCCGAGTTCGATTTCCGCTACAACACCCGCAAGCTGAATGACTTTGAGCGCGCTGAACAATCCCTGCTGGGCGCTGTCGGCAAGCGCCTGACCTATCGGCGGACTGCTAGCGCCGCGTAAGCCGCTGGTCGCACCGCCCCGTAAGGGCGAAAAGCAAAAGCGTTATTTCAAGTGAGACTCAGCAGGCTTTGGCTTGCTAGGAACGTGGGGCTTCGGCGCAGTTTTCAACATGCGCCGGAGAACTTCGTCCTCGTGTTTCTGGCCGGTTTCAATGTCACCCATAAAGCGCCTCTTTCGCAGGATACCGTTTATCAGATGGTGCGCCTACCGCCACGCGCAAGATGTGCGCGTCAAGTGTCGTGAAGCAAGATGGGCGCATGTGCAATCAGTGCTCGTAATCATTGGAAACTCTACAATCACATGGGCGGGAATTGAACGGATCTTAGACGAATTGATCGCCTGGTATCAGCACAACTGCGCCACCGAAAAGCGGGATCATCCTTGGGGGCTGAAAAGCAAACTCGCGTATATCAGGATGATGCAGTGCGATGATCGCTTTACCGACGAAACCCGCGAATTCTTGAGGCGCATTCGCATTGAAGCGAAACGACTTGGAAATGAACGTCACGAAATCATTCACGGAATGCTTTGGCACAAAGGCGGGCTATCTCAAGAATGGTCAACACAGAGGGTCATTTATGAGGGTCCGAATGCTCGGATAAAGCACAGGGTCTTTAAGAGCGGTGACCTACAAAAATTAAGCGCCGAGATAGCGGACTTTGCGCACCATATCGCGCCTAAGGTTTGGGTCCTCACTGGCAAGGACCCCGCAAACTATCCCATTAGCGAGATCGAAAAGGCGCTCAGCGAATTCGGTTTCAGTTAGATCGCGGTCGAAATCCCAAGAACGGATTTCAAACACCATTTCATCTAGAATCTTTGTCGGCCTGTCACGCCCAGAAAGCGTATCAGATTCAGTTTGCTTTGTCATGTATACAATGCCCAAAATTTAGGCATCTGCGCAAGAATCGCGCGCGCCTTTGTTTGCCGGTGCAAGTCTGTTTCAATCAGATCACGGAAACTCCCCGATAATTACGAACTGGCACGGCCCTTGCTGCATGTGCGAAGCCGGCGCTGTGCCGGGCTGACATGCAACCAGGGGATACGGCCGTGAAATTCATCATCGCCATCATCAAGCCCTTCAAGCTCGACGAGGTGCGCGATGCGCTGTCCTCGCTGGGTGTCGCGGGGATGACCGTGACCGAGGTCAAGGGCTTCGGACGGCAGAAGGGCCAGACCGAGATCTATCGCGGGGCCGAATACACCACCAACATGCTGCCCAAGGTGAAGATCGAAGTGGCGGTCAGCGACGCGCTGGCTGGCCAGGTGGTCGAAACGATCCAGGCCGCCGCCAGCACCGATGCGATCGGCGACGGCAAGGTGTTCGTGATCGATCTGGCCAGCGCAACCCGCATCCGCACCGGTGAAACCGGGGACACCGCGCTGTGATCGCGGACAACAGGAGGAAACAACCAATGAATCGCAAGTTTCTGGGCGGGGCCGGGCTGATCGGGGGCTTGCTCGCCGCCATGCCCGCGCTCGCCGCCGATCTGGTCAAGGCCCCGGCCGTTGAGGCGCAGGCTGCCATGGTCAACAAGGGCGATACCGGCTGGATGCTGATTTCCTCGGTCCTGGTGCTGATGATGAGCGTGCCGGGCCTGGCGCTGTTCTATGGCGGGCTGGTGCGGACCAAGAACATGCTCAGCGTGCTGATGCAGGTGTTCATGATCGTCTCGATCGCGGGCCTGGTCTGGGTCGGCTGGGGCTATACCATGGCCTTCACCAGCGGCGGTGAAGGCGCACTGGCGCCGTTTGTCGGCGGGTTCTCCAAGGCCTTCCTTCAGGGCGTCAGTGCCTCGACTTACGCCGCGACCTTTTCGAACAACGTCTATCTGCCCGAATACACTTTCGTGGTGTTCCAGATGACTTTCGCGATGATCACCCCGGCGCTGATCGTCGGGGCCTTTGCCGAACGCGTCAAGTTCTGGCCGCTGATGCTGTTCGTGGTCGCCTGGCTGACGATCGTCTATTTCCCGGTTGCCCACATGGTCTGGTACTGGGCCGGTCCCGATTTCCTGGCCGACACGGTCAAGAAGGCGGCTGACGGCTCGCTGATCAGCCAGGATGCCGGTTATTTGTGGGGCAAGGGCGCGCTCGATTTCGCGGGCGGCACCGTGGTTCACATCAACGCCGGGATTGCCGGGCTGGTCGGCTGCCTGATGATCGGCAAACGGATCGGCTTCGGCAAGGAAGCCACCCCGCCGCACTCGCTGACCATGACCATGATCGGCGCCTCGTTGTTGTGGGTGGGCTGGTTCGGCTTCAACGCCGGGTCCAACCTCGAAGCCAATGGCGTCACCGCCGTGGCCTTCATCAACACCATGGTCGCCACTTGCGCCGCCGCGCTCAGCTGGTCGCTGGTCGAGCAGGTCCACCACGGCAAGCCTTCGATGCTGGGCGCGGCCACCGGTGCGGTTGCCGGGCTGGTCGCGATCACTCCGGCCTCGGGCTTTGCCGCGCCGATGACCGCGATCGCGCTGGGCTTCCTGGTTTCGCCGATCTGCTATGTCTTCGTCTCGACGGTGAAGAACAAGCTCAAGTACGACGATACACTCGACGTCTTCGGGGTGCACTGCATCGGCGGGATCGTCGGCGCGCTGGCCACCGCGGTGGTCGCCGCGCCCAGCCTCGGCGGGCAGGGCTACTTCGACTACACGGTGTTCCCGGCGGTTGCCGGGAAGTACGACATGGCCGGTCAGCTCCTCACCCAACTCAAGGCCGTGCTGATCACGCTGGTCTGGTCGGGCGGTGTCACTGCCGCGCTGTTCTTCGTCATCGACAAGACGATCGGCCTGCGTCCCAGCGAAGAGGCCGAGCGCGAAGGCCTCGACCTTACCGAACATGGGGAGCGCGCCTACAACTACTGACGCTTTCCACCGAGCTTGGCGGGGCTGGGAATCCTCCTCCTCTCCTCCCCCGGTCCCGCCTCCCCGCGTTCCTCCTGCGAACGCCAACTGACAAGGGCCGGAGCGTCATGCTCCGGCCCCTTTTTTTAGCGGGAACGGCCGAGCTGCGAGAAATCGACGGGGGCGGCCTGGGCAAGCACTTGCTCGCGGATCGCCAGGGCTTCGGCCACAGGCACCGCCGGAAATCGCATCCGGCAATTGGCCAGGCCGAAATGGACAGTCGCCAGCCCGCGCCGCCGCTCAAGCGGAGAGCGGGCAATGCTGACCGAATGGACATTGACTTGCCGGGCGATCAGCAGCGCCTGCCGCCACCAGCCGCTCTGCATGAACAGCTGGTCCCGGTCGGTTGCCCGCCACTCGCGGTTCCAGCGGAGCCAATCGCGCAAGGCCATGAGTGTAATCGGCAGGACCATCAGCCAGCCGTAAGCCTGTTCGACCTGAGCCAGTCCAAGGCCCAGGCCGGCAAACAGCAGGCTGCGCAGCACCGCCCAGTCAAGCCGGGCACCGAAATGGGCCCGGGCGAAGCGGGTTTCGGCATCGGCCGGCTCGATCCCGGTCAACGCCATGATTGGCTGGATTTCCTCGATCCGGGCCAGCGGCGCCACCGCCTGGCTGGCCTTGGAATCGCCCTTGTCGCCGAAAGTGACCAGCGCCAGCGCGTGCCAACCACGGCGCTTGCGGATCGGGCCGGTGGCAATCTCGGCGGCCTGAACCCGCTCCAGCGGGATCGTGACATCGGTCAGGGTCAGCATTCCGCGCCGCCGCCGCAGACCCTTTGGCGTGCGCTCCAATCGAAAGCCCCATTCGCGCAGCGCCGTCCTGATCAGCCCGGTGCCGATACCCAGCACTGTCAGTGCCGCAAGAGCTGCCAGCGCCGCCTCGATCTGCCTGGCCAGGGATAGCGTGCCCACTTCGGCGCTCTGTTGTTCGGCGGTCAGAACCCACAGCTTCAGATCGGGCAGCAGGAAATCGAACTTGCCGGCCAGGCCCAGCAACACGGCAAAGGCCACCAGGCTGAACGAGTAGAACCCCAGCGTCAGGATCCGCTTCGGGCCCATTGCAAACAGCAGGTCAGGAGCTTGCTCGTCCGCCGCCGCTTCGGCTGGTGACGCTGCGAGATCGCTGGAATCCCGGCGCGATCGAACCACCGACCGCAGCCGTTCGGCATCGGCCAGTGCAACAAAGCGCAGCACGCCTTCCTCGCCTTTGCCGCCGCCGGTTTCGAACTGGACCACAGCCAGGCTGAGCAGCCGCGCCAGTGGGGGTTGCTCGATCGACACGTCGGCGATGCGGTCATACGGGATCGAACGCGCGGTGCGGCGGAACAAGCCGGACTCGATCCGGATATCGTCACTTCCCAGCTGGTAGTGAAACCGCATCCAGGCCAGCCAGCGTAACGCGAGCGAGAACCCCAGGATCACAGCAACTACCGGAAGCGCCCCGATCCCCGTTCCGCGGGTTCCGTACAGCCCGGCCAGGATCGGCACCAGCAGACTGGGCAATGCGCCGATCGTATCGACGAACAGGCCAACAAAGCTCAGCCGTTCGCGATCGCCTCTGTCGGCGCTGGCGGTCAATCGAGCGCCTGGCGAATGTGCTGGCGAATCGCCTCGCGGATGGTCTCGGCCTGGGCCATGCTAAGCCCCGGCAAGACGATTGATGCCCCGTGGCTGCCGGCGGTGTGGACCGTCAGCTGCGCCAGCCCCCAACGCCGCAGGATCGGACCTTGATCGACATCGATGTGCTGGATCCGCCCGAGCGGGACCACGGCGTCATGATAGAACAGATATCCGCTGACTACCCGGAGCCGGTCAGGACCAAAGGCATAGCCCCAGCGCCGATAGCGGCGCGGCGGGCTGATCAGCGCCAGCCACACCGCCAAGGCCAATGCCGGCAGCGCGAACAGGCCGGTCGGGAGCATGGAGAAGGCCTCAGCCGAAAGCGCGACTGCGAGAACGAGCGCGGCCAGCGCCACGCCGCGCAGCCGCAGGACTTTTTCGAAAGCCGGATCGAGCTGGGTCAGGTCGGCGCTATCGTTCACGCCCACTGGTCCAGAAGGTGCTGAAGATCGGATCGAGCAGATAACTTAGCGCGCTGCGCTTCTTGAGCGGGATCAGCACTTCGGCCGGAATCCCGGCGCGGATCGCGCTTTCGCCGTGGACCGAGCGGATCTTGTCGAGCTCCTTGGCGGGGACCACCACTTCGATCGTGAAATAGTGGATCCCGGTGCGCTCATCCTGCAGCGCGTCGGCGGAGAGCTTGGTGATCTTGCCGTCGAAAGCGGGCAAGTTGCGGTCGTGAAGCGAGCTGAAGCGGACCTGCGCGGCCATCCCAACCTGGACAGAATCTGCGTCGAGCGGCGACATCCTGGCCTGGACCACCAGCTCGCGCTTGTCGGGTACAACCTGCATCAAGGTTTCGCCAGGCACGATCACCCCGCCCAGCGTATGGACCTTGAGGTCAACCACATGGCCGCTGGCCGGCGCGCGCACCGTAGCGCGGGCCAGCTGCTCGCGCGCGGCGGCCAGGCGCGGCTGGAGGGCGGCCAGGCGGACTTGCACATCGCGCAGCTGCTGGGCCGCATCGGCGATCAGCTGGCTGCCCAGCGAAACCGATTGCATCCTGGTTTCGCCGATCGCCTGGCGCGAGCGCGACATCTCCGAGGTCAAAGCGCCATAACGTCCGTCGAGTTCGGCGGCGGCGCGCTCCAGTTCGCGGATCCGGTTCTTGGCGACGAAGCCGCGGCCTTCGAGTTCCTTCATGCCGGCCAGCTCTTCGCCGATCAGGCGGCGCTGTTCGCGGTTGGCCTTGGCCTGGTATTCGGCCGAGCCGATCATCGACTGGCTTTGCAAGGCGCGCTGCCCCAGCACCGAGCGCTGCGAGCCGAGCGCGTCCTGCTGCGCGCGGAGCACCTGGCGCTGGCCCAGCATGGCCTCTTCGGCCAGCAACTGGTCGTCAGGAGCGAGGTTGAGCAATTCGGGCGGAGTGCCAAACGTCGAACGACCGGCGAGCTGCGCCTGCAGCCGTTCGCGCTGGGCCACCAGGGTGATGACCTCGCCGGCCAGGCTGCGTTCTTCGGCAGTCAGCGCGGACTGCGAGATGATCGCGAGCTTGTCACCTTGCTTGACCAGCTGGCCTTCGACCACGTCGAGTTCGGTCAGGATCCCGCCTTCGCGGTGCTGGACCAGCTGGCGGCTGCCCGAAACCGCGACGATCCCTTGCGCGACTGCCCCGGCATCGAGCGGGATCAGCGCCCCGCCCAACAGCAGGCCGAAGAAGCCGCCCGCAATCCACATGCCGCGGCGGATCTCGCGCTTGGCCGAGCCCGCCTCGGCGATCTGTTCCTCAAGCTTCTGAGGATCGAACGAGAGGTCAGACATTGCCGCCGGCCTCGCGTTTCATCGCCAGGACATTGCCCGCCGCAGCCTGTTTTCGCAGCGTCTCGATGACTTGCTGGACCGGGCCTTCGTGCTCGACCACCCCGCCGCGCAGCACCACCAACCGGTCGGCCGCGGCGACGATCTGGGGCTGGTGGGCCACCACCAGTACCGCCGCGCCGCGCGTCTTGGCGTTCTTGATCGACCACAGCAAGGCCCGCTCGCCATCGCCATCAAGCGCCGAATTGGGTTCGTCAAGCACCAGCAGCTTGGGATCGCCATAGAGTGCGCGGGCCAGGCAGATGCGCTGGCGTTGCCCGCCCGACATGCCGAAACCGTCCGCGCCGATCTGCGCGCCATAACCGCCGGGAAAACGCAGGATCAGCTCGTGGACCCCGGCCTGCTTGGCCGCCTCCACCACCATTTCGCCGACCCGCTCGGGATTTTCGCCCTGCAGCACGGCAAAGCGCGAGATATTCTCCGCAATCGTTCCGGGCAGCAGCACGCTGTCCTGCGGCATATAGCCGATATGCCCGGCGAGCGCGTCGGGCTCCCAATCGGCATAGTGGGCGCCGTCGATCCGCATCTCGCCGGCATGCGGGGCAATCGCCCCGGCCATGATCCGTGCAAGCGTGCTCTTGCCCGCACCCGAATGGCCAATCAGCCCGACCACGTCGCCCGGACGCAGTTCGACGCTGACATTGCGCAGAATGAAGGCGTCGCGCTTGGGGTTCTGCACGGTCAAGCCGTTGGCCACCACGTGGCCTTTGGGTTCGGGCAGGTGATGGTACTGCTTTTCGTTCGCCTCAACCCCTTCGAGCAGCTCGCGCAGCGTCTCAAGCGATTGGCGGGCCTGCAGCACCTGGGCCCAGGTCACGACCAGCTGCTCGATCGGCTGCAGCGCGCGGCTCAGCAGAACCGAGGCAGCGATGATCGTCCCCACCGAAATCAGCCCGTTGATCGCCAGAATTGCGCCAAGGCCAAGCGCCAGCGACTGCATGAACATCCGGAAGAACTTGATCAGCGAATTGTAACGCAGCCCGGCCGCCTGGGCATCGGTTGCAGCGCGCAGGCCTTCGGCGCGGGCCGCCTGCTGGCGCGAAACCATCGCCTTGCGGATCCCCAGCACGCCGATCAGCTCGGCCTGGCTGGCTAGCGATTCCTGCGCCTGATAGGCGGCCGCATTGGCGCGCATGCCCTGCTGGGCGCGCTCACGCGAATGCCGTTCGTTGAGCACCGCCAGAGCGACCAGGATCGCGCTGCCGACCAGGATCATCAGCCCCAGGTACGGGTGGATCAGGAAGGCGGCGATGAAATAGATCGGCGTCCAGGGCGTATCGAAGATCGCCATCATCGCCGGGCCGGTCATGGTCTGGCGCAAAATATCGAATTCGCGCATCGCCTGGCGGGTGGCCTCGGTGCGATGGGACGAGACCAGCTGCGTGAGGATCTTGCCGGCCAGCTGGTCGTTGAGTTCCAGACTGGCCCGGCTCATCAGCCTGGCGCGGACATTGTCGAGCGCCGCCAGCGTGCCCAGCGCGAAAGCCAGGACCAGCGTGATCCACACCAGTGTCGTCACCCCGCCGGTCGGCACCACCCGGTCATAGATCTGCATCATGTAGATGGTCGGAGCCAGGTACAGCAGGTTGACCAGCGCGCTGAAGCCCGCGGCCGCATAGAAATGCGGACGGCAGGCATCCAGCGCGTTGCGCATCGAAACGGGAAGTCTCTCGAACAGTGCCATAATCCGCGCCATGCTTAGGACATTATTGCAGCCAAGGCCAACCATTACCGGCCCGGCTTGTCACCGGTAATAAGGCCAGCCGCTTAACGCAGGTTGAGCGCGCTTTCGGCTTCGCTCATCAACTGGGTGACGATTTCGGCGACGGGCTCCTCGCGGCTGACCATGCCCACCGATTGCCCGGCCATCAGCGAGCCGTTCTCGATATCGCCGTCGATCACCGCGCGGCGCAGCGCGCCGGCCCAGAATTTTTCGATCTCAAGCTGGGCCTCGGTCATGTCGACTGTTCCTGCATCCAGCAGCGCGGCAACTTCGTGCTGTTTGGCGGTGAACTCCTCGGTGCCCTTGTTCTTGAGCGCGCGGACCGGGATCACCGGCAGGCGCGGATCGACCTGGACCGAGCTTTCCGCATCGCGCGCATTGGCGCGGAAGAAGGCCTGCTTGAAGGCGGGATGCGCTATCGATTCGGTGGCACAGGCAAAGCGGGTGCCCAGCTGGACCCCGCTTGCGCCCATTTCCAGATAGGCCGCGATCATTTCGCCGCGGCCAATCCCGCCGGCCACGAAGACCACGTGATCCTCGGCCAGTGCGGGCAGGAATTCCTGCGCCAGCACCGAAGTGGCGACCGGGCCGATGTGCCCGCCCGCTTCGCTGCCTTCGATCACCAGCGCATCGGCCCCGCCGCGCAGCAGCCGTTTGGCCAGCGCCAGGGTAGGGGCGAACACCAGCGCCTTGGCTCCGAAGGCTTTCAGCGCCTCGACGCTGCCGCGCGGCGGAATGCCCCCGGCCAGCACCACGTGGCTGACCCGATGGCGCGCGCAGACTTCGATCAGGTCGAACAGAAGCGGGTGCATGGTGATCAGGTTGACCCCGAACGGCTTGGCGGTCAGCACCTTGGTAGCCGCGATTTCGGCATCGAGCAGTTCGGGGGTCATTGCCCCGCAGGCGATCACCCCGAACCCGCCGGCGTTGCTGATCGCGGCGACCAGATTGCGCTCGGACACCCAGCTCATCGCCCCGCACAGGATCGCGTGTTCGCTACCAAGAAATTCGATGCCGCGCTGCATTCGCGCGCTGGTCTTGTTGTACACCTGTGTGCCCCCTGGGGATTAGGCCAATCCGAGCCTGCCTATAGAGAGGCCAGGGGGGCGCTGCCTAGTCCCCTTTGCCGACGAATACCGAGTACTCGACCCCCGAACCAATCGGCAGCGTAGTGGTGAGAAAGCCATTGGCCGGATCGCGCATATGCGCGACATAGGGAGCCAGGTCCTTGCGGAAAGTGTGGATGTTGTCGGCCATGACCACGCTGCCAGGCCGTAGCTGGGGCCTCAGCAGTTCGAGCACCGGCAGATAGAGGTCCTTCCAGCCATCGAGCAAGACCAGGTCGACCGGCCCATCCAGCGCGGCGAGGCTTTGCATCGCATCGCCCTCGCGCACTTCGGCCCAGTCGGCGAGGCCGGCACGGGCCAGGTTGGCGCGGGCAGTGGTTGCCTTGTGCGCAATCTTCTCGGTCCCGATGAACTGCCCACCGGTCTCGCGCATCGCGGCCGCCAGGTAGATCGCGGAGATTCCGAACGACGTGCCAAATTCCACCGCGCGCTTGGCCCCACCCGCCAGCGCGGTCAGGTAGAGCAGCGCGCCGACCTCACGCGGGACCGGGATGTAGGCATTGTCCAAATGCGCCGAAACCCCGGTCGCCAGCGGCACGCCGCGCATTCGTTGCCACAGCACGCTGGGTGCTGCCCGGGCAAAGACCCACAGATCGCCCTTGGCCGCCGCGTGCAAATCATCGAGCACTGACGCGACTTGCGGATCGTTCAATCCCTTACCTGTCTGCATTGCATTTTCTCCCGATGGCATCTTGCTGATCCATTGTTTCGGCATATAATCGAGTAATTACTCATATTACCACTCGCATTAGGATGCCTGTAATGACCGCAGCCCTGGCCAGCCTCGTCAGCCCCAGAAAACTGCCGCGCCAGCGTCGGGCTGAGGCGACGGTTGCGGCGATTCTCGAAGCCGCTGCTCAGCTTGTCGCGCAGCGCGGACTGGCGGCGTTCAACACCAATGCGGTGGCCGAGCGCGCTGGGGTCAGCATCGGCAGCCTCTATCAGTATTTCCCGGGCAAGGACGCGATCATGGCCGCGCTGATTGCGCGCCAGCATGCCCGGCAGGTGCAAAGCCTGCTCGATGCGCTCGATACGCCGCCCACAGCCGGGCTGGAAGGGCGCGTCCGTGCGCTGGTCCGCGCTGCGATGCACCATCACCATGACAATGCGTTGCTGGCCTCGGCAATTGACCACGAGGAGGCTCGGCTGCCGGTTCGCGATGTGCTAGACCAGATTCTTGAAGCAGCCGGGCCCCAGCTCCATGTCCTGATGGAAGAACTGCGCGCCGAATTGCCCGGTCTCGATCCGCTAGCAGCGCTGCGCACTCTGCCGCCGTTGCTGCGCGCGGTGGTCGATGCCTGGGCCAACCTGGTTCCGCCCGACCTGGAGCGCGCCGAGAAGGAAGGGGTGCGAGCGGTATTGGGCTATTTGCAGGCGGCAAGATAGCACTTGCGCTGGCCGCCCCTCTCGCCCAAGGCCGCATCCGTCGGGGCGAGCAGTAGAGGCACATTGTCGGGATCCCTTCGCCAGCTTGCAGCAGACCGGTTCGATCGGCTGCGCCCGGAAATGGGGACACGGCTGTGGGCGGCGCTGCTGACCCTGCTGATCGAATGCGTGCTGGTGCTGGCGATCCTCTCGTTGGGAATAGCCCAGAGCGAGGTCAGCAAGCCCAAGGGCTCATCGTTGGTCAGCGTGACTTTTGCTCCGGCCGAGCAAGAGCCATCGCCGCAGACCGCGCCAGCGCGCAAGCAACGGCCCGATCTAAGCCAGCCCAATCCAAGTCAGCCTGCCGCACCCCGGCAACTGGCCCCCAACCCCGCGCCAAGCCAGCCCCAGCCGCCGCCGCTGATCCCGATTGCGCGCGGCCCGCCCGGCGGGTTCGACCTTGCCAACCTGCCGCGCGCGGTAACCGGCCCGCCAAGCGGCAAGTCGGCCATGGGTCCGCCCGATCGGGGCGTTCCGGGCGACAGCAGACGGGTCGGCAGCGCTCCCAACGGCGAGCCGCTCTATGCCGCGGCCTGGTTCCGCGAGCCCTATGACAGCGAACTGCGCGGCTATCTCTCAACCGCCGATGGCCCCGGCTGGGCCTTGATCGCCTGCCGGACCGTGCCAGAATTCAGGGTCGATGACTGCGTCGCGCTTGACGAATATCCCTCGGGCTCGAACATGGCCCGTGCGGTGCTGGCCGCGGCCTGGCAATTCAAGGTCCGCCCGCCGCGACTGGGCGGGGTGTCCAAGGTCGGCGAATGGGTGCGGATCCGGGTCGACTACACCCTTTCACCGGGCTGAGCATCAGTCCCGCGCACAAAGGGTGGCCGGCAAGCCGTTCAGCGAGCGCGTGGTGGCCTGCAAGCTGACCTCGGGGATCGTGTCACCCGGTTCGACCCGGAAGCGCGCCAGCACCCGGGCCAGGATCACCGCCATCTCGGCCTGGGCGAAATGCGCGGCGATGCACATCCGGGGTCCGGTGCCGAACGGCATCCAGGGATCGCCTGACCGCTCAGTCAGGAAGCGATCGGGATCGAAGTGGTCGGGCCGGTCCCAGACCTGGTTATGGCGGTGCATTGCATAGATCGCGACGATCACGGTCTGCCCGCGCCGGACTTTATGTCCGCCCAGTCCCATCGAGCGTGCCGCACAGCGCGCCAGCAGGGGGGCGGGCGGGTAAAGCCGCAGCACCTCGCTCACCACCCGGCGGGTTACCGGCAACTGCCCGAGTTCTGGCGTGTCGCCCAGCGCGCGGCCCTCGGCGGCAACCCGGTCCTGCCATTCGGGGCGCAATGCCAGCGCGTGAAAGGCCCAGCCCAGCCCGGCCACGGTGGTGTCCATCGCCGCGGGAAGCAATCCGGCGATATTGTCGGCGATCGGCCCCACGCCTTCGAGCAGCGCGATCATGTCGGCGCGCGGGGCACTGTCCTGCCGAGCCTGCGCCAGCCGCTGGCCCATTGCGCGCAGCCGCTGGACCACGGGATCGCGGTCGATCCCTTGCAGGCGATCGATCAGCGCTTCGGGCAGGGGCAGCAGGTCGAGCGCGCTGAACCCGGCGATCCGGCGGACATAGCCGGGCATGTCGGCGGCGGCTTGATCGGGATCGGCCAGCCCCTCACCATCGACCAGCACCGAGAGCACGATCCGCGCCACGATCCGTGCCGAAAAGGCCACCAGATCGATTTGTGCGCCGCTTGCGGTCTGGTCGATCACCGCATCGCTGGCGGCGGCAAAGCGGGTCAGCTGCTGTTTGACCTGCTGGGGCCGGAAGAACGGCACCGCGGCGCGGCGCTGGCGCTGCCAGTCCTCGCTCTCGGCGGCGGCCAGGCCCTTGCCCCAGGCGCGGCGGAGCAGGCGGCGCACGAACCGGTCACGCGTGAAATGGTCGGCCCGGTCGCCCAGCACTTCGCGGACCAGTTCCGGCGAGGCGACCACCAGCGGCGCACCCGGCCCGGTCAGCCGGACGGCCGGCTCATCAAGGATCGAGGCCGGAATGACCGCGCCGACATCGCCGACGCCGCGTCTGAACATATCGCCCAGCGATGGCCGGTCGGCCCGAAACTCAAAACGCGGCAGCGGTTGCATCCCGTCCATCGGCCTGTCTCCCCGAGTTTGGGCGGGGTTACAGCGACTTGGGCGCGGCTGCTATTGCAAACTTGGCAATGGTTGTTGCGTCGATTGGGCTCCGGGGCCGAAGGCTCAAGCCGCCTCGTCGCTCGCATCCATGCCATAGGCGGTGTGCAGCACGCGCACGGCGAGTTCGGTCTCGTCCTCGTCGATCAGGACCGAGATTTTGATTTCGGAGGTCGAGTTAGCCTGAGTGTTGATCCCGGACGGCCATCGCGCGGAACATGGCGCTGGCGACAATCGCAACAGGCAGCCCTGACGCGGTACTAGGGTCATAATCACATACCTTGATGCGCGTTCCCGCATAGGTCACACTAAAAACATTTCGGGCACGTGAAACAATTGGACGACTTCGCGCGTTGAAGGGGGGTCGCGCAACTTGAGCCGATCGCCACGTAGGGATTCACACAAAGATGACAACATCTGCAAACTGCCAGTCCGGCAGTCGCCTCTTCTTGAGCGCCTCGTCCGCGCTAAGCGGAACTCTCGCGCTCGTATTTCTGGCTCTGCCTGGCACCGCCTTTGCCGCCAACGAATGTGGTGTCGCCCCCGCAGTCGCAGGCACCGTGACTTGCACTCCCGCCGGCAATCCCTACCCCAACGGCGTCACCTATATCGCACCGCCAGCAGACTTGACGATAGTGCTGCAGGATGGGGTGCGGATCAACACCGCGGGTTCGCTCAACATCGGCGTCCTCGCGGTTGGTGACATCGGCCTGACGGTCAACGGCGGCACCAACACACTGATCACCACCACCGATTCCGGCGCCTATGGCGCGCTGATCTCGAACAACACCGATCCGATCTCGGTCACGCTCGACCGGATCGTCACCAGCGGCACCAATGCCACCGGACTGCTGGCGAGTTCGTCGGAAGGCGCGATCACCTTGCGCACCAACGCCATCACCACTTCGGGTGCGGGTGCCGACGGCGTCAACGCCAGCACCGATCTCAGCGCGATTGCGATCACCTCCGGCACGATCTCGACCACGGGGCTCAATGCAACCGGGATCGACGCGAACAGTGACTTTGGCAACATCGCCATCAATTCGAACGCGATTACCACCACCGGGGGAAGCAGCGGCGGATTTGGCGCTGGATCGCTGGGCATTCTTGCGCAGACCGGCGGAGCGGGAACTGTCACGATCAACTCGGGATCGATCAACACCTCCGGCGCCGACGCGGTGGGCGTTCGCGCAGTGACCGGGGCGGGTGCGATCGCAGTCACCTCCGGGCCGATCGCTACGCTCGGCCTTAATGCAGATGCAATTAATGTCCGCTCGAGCGGCGGCACCGCGACGATCAACGCTGGAGCCATCACGACTGCTGGCGCCAATGCCGACGGCATCGTCGCCACCGGTTCGACCGGCGCGAACATCACCTTCACCTCGATCGCCACTACCGGAGCAAACGCCAACGGTGTGCTCGTACCCGCTGGCGTGCTCTTCTTTGGCCCGCCTGCATCGGCTACAGTCACCGTGAACGGCGCTAGCGTAAGCACCATCGGCGCAACCTCCGACGGGGTCCGCGCGATTGCCGGGACTGGCACTTCCACGGTCAATGTTACCGGCAACATCTCGACCCAAGGCGCGAGCAGCCGGGGCGTTTTCGCCCGCGGACCGCTTGGCGCCACCGTTACCAATGGCGGAACGATCACCACTGCCGGCCTGACGTCGAACGGCGTTGAGGCATCGAGCACGACCGGCCCGGTTGCCGTCACGGTACGTAACGTCGCCACCACCGGCAATGGTTCGCAGGCCGTGCTGCTTAACGCCACAGCTGGCAATGCCACGGCGACCGTCAACGGCGCGCTCAGCACCAGCGGCACCTCCGCCAACGTCCTGACCGTGAACAGCGGCGCGAACGGGGTGGTCAATGTCGGCACTGGCGGCTCGTTCGCAGCCTCGCAGGGTGACTTCATCCGGCTCAATTCGGTTGGCACGAGCACGCTCAACAATGCCGGGACGATCGGCAACAACTTGGGCGGCGTGGCCCTGTTAGCAACCGGCGGCCCGATCACGATCAACAACACCGGCAACCTGAGCTCGGACATTGTCCTGACTGCAGGCGCCGATGTGGTCAACAATGCGGGCACTTTTACCGTTGGCGCCAACCCCGATTTCGGTGCCGGCGCGGACACCTTCAACAACACCGGGTTGGTAACGCTGCTGGCGGGTGCGACTGCGCCGGTCTCGCCGGTGTTCACCGGTCTCGAGAGGTTCAACAACAGCGGCACGATCGATCTTCGCAACGCTCGCGCGGGCGATACCTTGACCTTGCCCGGCACCTATAGCGGCACCAACGGCACTCTGGGGCTCGATATCACCTCGACGGGAACCACCACCGTTGCCGACAAGCTGATCATCGGCGGTGCCGCCACCGGCAGTACCACGATTGCACTAAACCAGCTGGCCGGCAGCGTGCCGATGTTCAACGCCGGAACCGTGGTAGTTGATGCCGGCGCCGGAACCTCGGCGACTGCATTCGGCATTTCGGGCGGCGGGCTCGATGCAGGCTTCGTGCGGTATCAGGTTGGCTTCGATGCCGCCAACAGCGACTTCGTTCTGACCGCCGCACCGAGCGATGCTGCGTTCCGGACGATCAACTATGGCGAAGGAACCCGCAGCTTGTGGCTCAAGTCTGCCGATACGGTGACGGCGCAGCTAAGGGCCCAGCGCGACATGTTGTGGTCGCAGGGCGATGCCGAGACCACCGGGCGGTTGTGGATGCAGATTCACGGGTCCAAAGAACGGCGCGAAGGTCAGCGCAACTTCAATGCCTTCGGTCAATCGCGCCTGACCGATACCGGTTACGAGCAGGATTACTTTGGGGGTCAGATCGGGCTCGACCTCAGCGGCCCAAGCGGCGGACGGGGCGGTTTCGCATTCGGAGTGACCGGTGGCTACATCAATTCGACCATGCACTTCAACGGCACCGCCGACCGGGTCGAGTACGATGTCGCCAATGCCGGTATTTATGCCAGCTACTCGTCGGGCAACTTCTTCTTCAACGCCCTGGGTAAGTACGATCACTACTGGGCACGAGCCAAAGCGATCAGTGCCGGCTTCGAGCAGAAGTTCAGCGGCGACGTCTATGGCGCGCGCGGCGAAATGGGCTTCCGTTTCGGCAGCGACAGCTTCTTCGTTGAACCCGCCGCAAGCATCTCATATGTCAAGAACGATTCCGATGATCTGACCCCTCTGGGGACAAACATCGCGTTCGACGACGACGAGGGTCTGCGCGGCCGGGTCGGCGGACGCATCGGCGGCCAGTTTGACGTCGGCGCTGCCAAGGCTTCGTTCTATGTCGGCGGGAACTATGTCCATGAGTTCCAGGGCCGCGACCTGGTGACGTTCAGCAGTGGCGGACAGACGCTTACCTACACCAACGATCGCCTGCGTGACTACGGTGAGGCAATCGTTGGCATGACGATCGCCCAGAACGCGGCGGTGAGCGGGTTTTTCGAAGGCACCTACAGTCGTTCGTTCAAGGACACCAACGGCCAGCGCAATATCGAAGGCTATGGCGCCCGCGCCGGAATTCGCTTCAAGTTCTAAGAACACGCATCACGAATGCCGGAAGGGCACCGTCAGCACGCTGGCGGTGCCCTTCCGATTTGTAGGCTCCGCCTTCGCAAATCGACCCGATCAGTCCACCGCATCCATGCCGTATGCCGTGTGCAGCACGCGTACGGCCAGTTCGGTCTCATCCTCGTCGATCAGCACTGAAACCTTGATTTCGCTGGTGCTGATCGCCTGGATGTTGATGCCGCGATCGGCCATCGCGCGGAACATCGTTGCGGCCACCCCGGCGTGGCTCTTCATGCCGACGCCGACGACACTGATCTTGGCGACCTTGCCATCGGTGATGATCCGGTTGTAGCCGATCGCCGCCTTTTGCGCTTCGAGCAGGGTCTGCGCGCGCAACAGGTCGGCGGCGGGGACGGTAAAGGTCACGTCGGTCTCACCCTTGTCGCGCCCGACGTTCTGGATGATCATGTCGACGTTGATATTGGCTGCGGCGAGCGGCCCAAAGATCGTCGCCACCGCGCCGGGCCGGTCGGGCACGCGGGTCAGGATGATCTTGGCTTCGTTCTTGTCGGCAGCGATGCCGGTGATCAGCTGGCGTTCCATCTCGTGTCCTTCCAGTTCCTCGTCGCTGACGATCATCGTTCCGGGAATTTCGTCCGCCGGGGTGGCGTCGTCGTCGATAAAGCTCGACAGCACCTGCACCCGCACGCCTTCCTTCATCGCCAGGCTGACCGAGCGGGTTTGCAGCACTTTCGATCCGACCGAGGCGAGTTCGAGCATTTCCTCGTAAGTGACGTATTTGAGCTTGCGGGCCTTGGCCACGATCCTGGGATCGGTGGTATAGACCCCGTCGACGTCGGTATAGATATCGCAGCGGTCCGCGCCGATCGCCGCAGCTACCGCCACGGCCGAGGTATCCGAACCGCCGCGGCCCAGCGTGGTTACCCGGCCAGCGGGATCAAGCCCCTGAAAGCCCGGGATCACCGCGATCTCGCCCGCGGCCATCGAGGCCAGCAGCGCCTCGCTGTCGATGTCCTCGATCCGCGCCTTGGCGTGGGCATCGTCGGTCCGAACCGGCAATTGCCAGCCCAGCCACGAGCGCGCCTTGCAGCCCAGCGCCTGGAGCGTCAGCGCCAGGAGGCCCGAGGTGATCTGCTCACCGGCCGCCACCACCACGTCGTACTCGGCCGGATCGTAAAGCGGATTGGCCTCGCGGCAAAAGCCGACCAGCCGGTCGGTCTCGCCCGCCATGGCCGAAACCACCACGGCAACTTCGTGCCCGGCGGCCTGCTGGCGGCGCACGATATTGGCGACCCGGCGGATCCGTTCGGATCCGGCCATCGAAGTGCCGCCAAATTTCATCACGATGCGGGCCACGCCAAAAAGCTCCACTTGTGCAAACCGGACCCTCGCGTCCGGGCGGGCGTCCTGTTAGGGAGGGTGCATGGCTAATGCAACAATTCGCGAGGCGGAAGCGGCACATTTCGGGCGTCTGGCGGCCGATTGGTGGGATCCCAAGGGCTCGTCGGCCATGCTCCACCGGCTGAACCCGGTGCGGCTGGGTTTCATTCGCACCGCGATTGATGCGCACTGGCAGGGCGATTCGCGGGGCCTGCGCCCCCTGGCGGGCAAGTGTGCGCTCGATGTCGGATGCGGGGCCGGGCTGCTGTGCGAACCGCTGGCGCGGCTTGGCGCGGCGGTTACCGGGGTCGATGCGGCGGAAGAAAACGTGGCGGTGGCCGCAGCCCATGCCAAGGGTGCGGGCCTCGCCATCGAATACCGCAGCGGCGATGTGGCTGAGCTGGGTTTGAAGCATTTCGACCTCGTTACCTCGATGGAAGTGATCGAGCACGTGGCCGACAAGCCGGCCTTCCTCGCCGCACTGAAGGGCGCCTTGGCGCCGGGCGGGCTGATGGTGCTCTCAACCCCCAATCGCACCGCGGCCTCGAAACTGTTGCTGGTCGAAGGCGCGGAACGGCTCGGCATGGTCCCGCGCGGCACGCATCATTGGGATGACTTTGTCACGCCCGACGAGTTGCGCGAACTTCTGGCTGTGGCCGGATTGGCAATGGGCGAGCCCAAGGGCGTGGCCTGGTCGCCGCTGAAGGGGCTGCACTTGTCGGGCGATCTGGCGCTCAACTACATCGTTACAGCGACTATTTCGGGATGATCGCCAGCAGGATCCAGGCGAGGCCGGTTGCGATCGCGAACAGCACCCACGACCAGTAGAACTGATGCCCGTCGATCGAGAGTCGCTCGATCATCAGCCACCCGCCGCGCGAGCCGCCTTTGCCGATGATCGCGCAGACCACGAAGGTCAGGATCGAACCGGGGATCAGGGCTTTGAAGAAATCCATCGCTGCCTCATAGCAGATATGCGGTTAGCCAAGTTTTAATGGTGACCCAGGTTAAGCCCGGACCGGCTTATCCGACGCTCCGATTGGCCGGTCCAAGGCTCGGCAAGAGAGCGGCCAGCGCCGCCCGCACGGCCTGCTCCCGCTCGTCCCAATTGCCGCCGATCCTGCGATAGGGCACGCCCGCGCGGACCAGCATCGCTTCGGCCAGCGCGGCAAATCGGCTGCGCAAGGGGCCTTTGCCAAAAAAGCGGGTGCCATCGTCCACCCACGGCACATCGGGGGCAAACAGCAGGTAGAGATCGGCCTTGGGATAGTTCATCAGCACTTCGGGCACTTCGCCAAACAGCATTTCCGCCCAGGCAGCGGTCATCAACTGGTCGGTGTCGAGGATCAGCAGTTTGGGGTGATTGGCCTGGGCCGCCCGGACCGCCATCGCCTGCCCTTCGGCGATCGCCAGCAGGTCGGCCGGCTCAAGGTCGGTACCGCGCTCCTCGCAATAGGTCCGGCCATATTCGGGCACCCAGGTGGCACCCAACTCGCGGCTGAGCTTGTTTGCCAGTACCGATTTGCCCGTGCTTTCCGCGCCGTGGAAACAGACCGTGATCATACCGCCGCTTCGCCCTTTTCAGCTGCGATCCATTCCCGCAGACCGATAACAGAGATGACCAGATAGGCCAGATAGAGCGCCAGCAGAAAATACAGATCGCGGTACAGATAGAGCCCGATCGAGACCACATCGATCAGCACCCAAAGCACCCAGTTCTCGATCTTGCGGGCATTGAGCAGCAGCTGCGCGGCAATGCTGGCACCCGCTACCGCTGAATCCGCGAACGGCAGCGCGGCGTTGGTGAAATGGTTCATCAGCCAGCCCAGCGACAGGCTGAGCAAGGCGGTGATCGCCAGCCAGATCTGACGCTGGGAACGGGTCATCCAGCCGACCGTGACATGGTGGCCCGCATCCAGGGCCCCGCGCCACTGAAACCAGCCGACCGCGTTGACCACGAAGAAGAATACTTGCAGTCCGGCCTCGGCATAATACCGGGCCTCGAAAAGCGTCACCGCGATCAGACTGACCGAGACCATGGCCAGCGGAAAATTCCAGATCGAGCGCCGGACCAAGAGCCAGATCTGGATCAGGCCCAGCACCGACCCGGCAAGTTCGACCCAGTGGGCCCGGCAATATTCAAGGATCGCCTGGATCACAGAGTGGCCGCCCACTCATCGGGCTTGAAGCCGACCAGCAGTCCGCCGGGATGCTCGACCACCGGGCGTTTGATACAGCTCGGATTGGCCAGCATCAGCGCGATCGCCTTGGCCTGGTCCAGCCCCTGCTTGTCGGCATCGGGCAGTTTCTTGAAAGTCGTGCCCGCGCGGTTGAGCAGCTTTTCCCAGCCCGCCGCCTGGCACCATGCGGCCAGCCTGGCCGGATCGGCTCCGGCCTTCTTGTAGTCATGGAAGGCATGGCCAATCCCGCGCCCGTCGAGCCAGGTGCGCGCTTTCTTGACCGTGTCGCAGTTGGGAATGCCGTAGAGGATGATGCTCACGCGTCGGGGCTTTCAAAGCGGTGGGTGCGGGGGTTTTCGGCGGTGTAGAGCGTGTAGCTCGCGTAATATTCGGCGCGGCCTCTGGCTTGGGTTACGGCGTGATCGGGCTGGCTGCCCCAGGCCCGGGCGGCTTCGGCATCGGCCCATTCGCTGAGCGCGATCACTTCGCCGTCCTCGCTGGTGTAGCTCTTGAACGATAGGAAGCCGGGCTGGGCGCGGGCCAGCTCCTCCATTCGGTTCGCCTCGGCTGAATAGGCAGCCGCGTCGATGTCGGCGCGCTTGCGGTTGCGGAAGACGACCAGGAACATTCGATGGTTCCTAGCTTGGGCTTTGCCGCAGCACCACCCCCAACCCCCTCCTCTGAAGAGGAGGGGGCTTTTGTGCCTTGCGCTGCCTGCTCCCCCTCCTCTTCAGAGGAGGGGGCTGGGGGGTGGTGCTTGCGCAAACCGATGAATTTGGCCAAAGCCCTCTCCATGTCCGTCAACACCTTCGGCCGTCTCTTCCGTTTCACCACCTGGGGCGAAAGCCATGGGCCGGCCTTGGGCGCGATTGTCGATGGCTGCCCGCCGGGGCTGGAGCTGAGCGAGGACAAGATCCAGCCTTACCTCGATGCGCGGCGGCCGGGGCAGTCGAAGTTCACCACCCAGCGGCAGGAACCCGATGCGGTGCGGATCCTCTCGGGGGTGTTCGAGGGGCGCACCACCGGCACCCCGATTTCGCTGATGATCGAGAATGTCGACCAACGTTCGAAGGACTATTCCGAAGTCGCCAAGGCCTATCGCCCGGGCCATGCCGACTATGCCTATGACGCCAAGTACGGCTTTCGCGACTATCGCGGCGGCGGGCGCAGCAGCGCGCGCGAAACCGCAGCGCGGGTGGCGGCGGGTGCGGTCGCGCGGTTGGTGATCCCCGAAGTGGCGGTGCTGGCCTGGGTCAGCGAGATTGGCGGCGATGCCATCGAGCCGGCCAATTTCGACGCCAACCAGATTGGCAACAACCCGTTCTTCTGCCCCGATCCGGTTGCCGCTGCGCGCTGGGAAAAGATCGTCGATCAGGCGCGGCTGGCCGGCAGCTCGATCGGCGCGGTGGTCGAATGTGTGGCGCAAGGGGTGCCTGCGGGCTGGGGCGCGCCGATCTATGGCAAGCTCGATGCCGATCTCGCTGCGGCAATGATGGGGATCAACGCGGTCAAGGGCATCGAAATCGGCGACGGCTTCGCCGCTGCCCGGCTCAGCGGCGAAGGCAACGCCGATCCGATGCGCCCCGGAAAAGGGGACAGTCCCCTTTTTCTGGCCAACCACGCCGGCGGGATCGCGGGCGGGATCAGCACCGGCCAGCCGGTCAAGG
>JANPMA010000154.1:0-8004 GCA_031422595.1 Novosphingobium sp.
TTGGTTAATTGGTTCAAAACTTTTCTTGTTGGGGGCCCCCGGGCGGGCCGCCCCCCCCCCACCAATCAAGAATCGAAAAGGGCGACGGTTGCCCGTCGCCCTCTTTCCAGCATCCTCTTGCGAAGCTGGCCCCGTCCGGGGTCTTCGCCCCGGTCCGGACGGAATCTCTTAGTCTTCGTCGCCTTGGTCGTGGACGGCGAGCGTGGCGGCGGCGGGCACTTGGGCCAGCGCGGGCTGGCTGGCGCCCTGCATGTAGGGAACCGGGTTCACAGCCAGGCCATTGATCCGCACTTCATAGTGCAGGTGCGGGCCGGTCGAGCGGCCGGTCGAGCCGACATAGCCGATCAGATCGCCCTTCTGAACCTTCTGACCGGCCGCGACGTTGAGGCGCGAGAGGTGGCCATAGCGAGTCTGGATGTTACCGCCGTGTTCCATGCTGATGTAAAGGCCGTAGCTGGAAAACCATTCGGCCTTGCCGATCACGCCATCGGCGGTGGCATAGACCGGGGTGCCGGTCGGCTGGGCCAGGTCGACGCCCTTGTGCGCGCGGCGGCCGCCGAGCACCGGGTGGATCCGCATGCCATAGCCGCTGGTCAGCGCGGCGCCGCTAAGCGGGTTGCGCGACGGGATCGAAACCGTGGAGGGGCGATAGGAGGGGGTCGCCGAAGCGGCTGCAGCAGCGGTGGTGGCGGGGGCAATCACCAGCTGGCCGTTGTCCATCGACTTCCAGCCGTTGAACAGATTGCGGAAATCATCGTCTCCCTGAGCCGATGGCTTGGCCGCCTGCGCGGCGCGCAGCGGCGCCGTAACGTCCGCATTGGCAGCGGCGCTATTGGCGAAAGCAGGGGTAGCGACCGAAAGGCTCGACAGCGCGGCGATCATGCCGACAACAATGCGAACCTTGGTAAAAATCGTAAAAGCGACCAACTCAAACAACCTTGTTTTGCGACCCGGCCAAGGCCGAGCAAACTCAACAGTGCCGAACCGGTTCGCCCGGCACTTTCGTTATTATCTGAGATGGTCGGTAAGCCCCCCGCCGTCTCGTGAGGGGGACATGCCGGGGGGAGGATCAACAATCAACCCCGGCATAGAAGGAGCGCGGTAAACCGGCACTGAGACGCGCTGAGTCGTTAAACGGCGGCTTAACGGCACCACGAAAGTGGCTCGCAACCAGCATTTTCCAGAGCTTTTCCGGAGATTCGCCGCGCGCTGAAGATTCGGCGATGAAGTGTTTTGAGCCGAAACGGACGTGGGCAATTTCGTCGTCAAGTATGCGACTCAGGATTCTTGCGCCGCGCTGGTCGCCCGCCGCGCGAACCCGTTCGAGCGCGGCCGGAGTGACATCGAGCGCGCGCGCTTCGAGCACCATCGGTACCACCGCCAGCCGGGCCGCCACGTCGTGCGCTGTTTCGCGGGCGGCATCCCACAGCCCCGAGTGCGCTGGTAGCGCGCCATAGTGGCTGCCAAGGCTGTTGAGGTGCCGCTCGATCAGCGCGAAATGCATCGCCTCGTCGGCGGCGACCTTGAGGAAATCGGAGGTGAACTGCCGCCCCATCGCCGCGCCAAACCGCCCGGCCATATCGAGCGCGAGGTCGATCGCGACGAATTCGATCTGGGCCAGGGCATGCCACAAGGCGATTCGCCCGCGTTCGGATCCGCCTTTGCCGCGCTTGGGCATCTGGCTGGGGGGCAGAAGCTCGGGCCGGGCGGGGCGGCCCGGTTCGTCGGGCATAGCGACGTCGAAGGCAAAGCCGAGCTTGCCCTGCCGCCAGCCGCGCACCAGCGCGCGGGTTCGCATCACCTTGGCGCGCGGGTCGGATTCAAGCAGCGCGGCGCGAATCGCGCTGGCAAGGGTGGTCACAGCGCCTGCGCGGCGGCCAGCACTTCCTCGGCATGGCCCTTGACCCTCACCGGGCTCCAGATCCTGGCGATCGTGCCGTGGGCGTCGACCAGCGTGGTCGAGCGGATCATGCCCATGTAAGTGCGGCCGTAATTCTGCTTTTCGCCCCAGAACCCGAGGGCGTCGGACAGGCCATGTTCGGCCGCATCGCTGGCCAGCGGGGCGGTCAGTTCGTACTTGGCGATGAATTTGGCGTGCCGCGCGGGCGGGTCCTTGCTGATCCCCAGCAGCGCGGTTCCGGCCTTGGCAAAGTCCGCCGCCAGCGCCGAAAAGTCTTTGTTCTCGGTCGTGCAGCCGGGGGTATCGTCCTTGGGATAGAAGAACAGCACCAGCTTCCGGCCCGCGAAATCCGCCGGGCTGATGGGCGAGCCATCGGGGCTGGTCAGGGCTACGTTGGGCAGCTTGTCGCCCGCTTTGGCAAGAGCCATCAGTCTATCTCCAGTTGTTCGCCGAACACTGCAAGCCAGCACTCCGCGACCGTGCGGCGCGCAGTCAGCAGATTCGCGGTCAGATGCTCCCAATCGCTGCATTGGCAGGCCTGCGCAAGCGCCGCGCGCGCCGCCGGGGGCGGTTCCTGGGCATCGGGGGCAAGCAGCCGCGAGGCGATCAGGAAGCGGGCCAGCACGCGGTTGGCCTGCTCAAGCCCGGCCGCGACCAGCCCGGCCTTGACCAGCAAGGCCAGCGCTGCGCGCAGCGAAGGTTCCAGCCCCTTGCCCTCGCGCAATTGCAGATAGTGGACGATGAATTCAACATCGACCAGCCCGCCGCGCGCCAGCTTGACGTCGAGCCGGCCCTGGGACGGCTTGTGCCGCACCATTTCGCCACGCATGTGCAGCACGTCGTCGCGCAGTTTTTCGGACTCGCGCGGAGCGGTCAGCACCGCTTGAATGATATCCTCGAGTTCGCGGCGGGCTACTGGCGGGCCATAGAGCGCCCGCGCGCGGGTCAGCGCCATGTGTTCCCAGGTCCAGGCAGACTCGCGCTGGTAGCGCGCAAAGCTGTCGAGGTTGACCGCCATTGGCCCTTGCGCACCCGATGGGCGCAGCCGGGTATCAACCTCGTAAAGCGCGCCCTCGGCGGTCGGCACCGTCAGCGCCGCGATAACCCGCTGGCCCAGCCGGTTAAAATAGAGCGTCGCCCCCAGCGGCCTTGCTCCGCTGCTTTCGGCAGCATGATCGCCGGTGAACAGGAACACCAGATCGAGGTCCGAAGCATGGGTCAGCGCCCCGCCGCCCAGCCGCCCCAGCCCCAGGACCAGCAGATCGCCCCCGGGAACCTTGCCGTGGACCCGCTCGAACTCGGCCAGGGCCGCATCGACCAGCACGCTCAGCGCGGCCTCGGCCACCCGGCTGAGCGCCTCGGCCACCTCCATCGGATCGCGCGATCCGGTCAGCAGCTGGACGCCCAGCGCAAACCGCTTCTCGCCCACGCGCCGCCGCACGCGGTCAAGCAAGGCCTCGTAATCGTCGTCCTCTTCACCGCGTGCGAACTGTGCGGCCAGCGCATCGACCTCGCCGGGCAGATCGAAAGCGCTGGCATCGATCAGCGGGTCGAGCAGGTCGGCACGGCGGGCCAGCGCATCGGCCAGCGGCGGGGCCAGGCTGAGGATCCGCGCAAGCAGGCCGATCAGGGCCGGGCGTGCTTCGAGCAGGCGGAACAGGTTGACCGCGCTCGGCAGGTTGGTGAGGAGCTGTTCCCACCTGAGCAGTGCCCGCTCGGGCTCGGGCGCGCGGGCGAAGGCCTCAAGCAGCGGGGCCTGGACCGCGTCCCAGGCGGCGCGCGCGGCCTCGCTGCGCAGCGCGCGGACCTTGCCCTGGCGCCAGCCGCTGATCCGCGCGGCCAGCACTTCGGCATCGGCGAAACCCAGGTGCTCCAGCTCTGCCGCCAGCGCATCGCCCTGCGGTGCGGCGACCGAAGTGCTTGCCCCTTCGGCCATGTGTTGGGCCAGCAATGCGTCATAGCGGGTGCCGACCCGCTCGCTGATTTCGTTGAGTTCGGCGATCAGCGCCGCGCCATCGGGCAGCCCGTCGAGCCGTGCGACATTGTCGAGCGCTGCGGCGCTTTCGGGCAGCTTGTGGGTCTGCTGGTCGGCGATCATCTGCAAACGGTGCTCGATCTGGCGCAGCCGGTCATAGCTTTCGCCCAGCACCCGCGCGTCATCCGGGTCGACCAGCCCGGCGGCGGCCAGTGCATCGAGGCTCGCCCGCGTTCCGCGCAGCCGCAATTCGGGATGCCGTCCGCCATGGATCAGCTGGTGGGTCTGGGCATAGAATTCGACCTCGCGGATCCCGCCGCGCCCTTTCTTGAGGTCGAAGCCGGGGCCGGGGAAGGGCGGACCCGAATAGTTGGCGCGGATCTGCTGGGTCAGTCGCCCGATCTCGGCAATCGCGCCGAAATCAAGGCTCTTGCGCCAAACGAACGGCCGGATCGCGGCGAGGAAGGCCTCGCCCGCGGCGACATCTCCGGCGCAGGCGCGGGCGCGGATGAAGGCGGCACGTTCCCAGGCGAGCGCCGAGCTTTCGTAATGGCTCAGCGCCCCGTTGATCGGGATCGCCAGGGGGCTGACTTCGCTGGCCGGGCGCAGCCTGAGGTCGACCCGGAAGACATAGCCTTCGTGATCGACGTGGCTCATCAGCTGCATCAAGGTGCGCGCCACCCGCTGTGCCGCCTCGCCCGGCTCGTCGCGTGTCCGCCGGGGCAGAAGCTGCGGATCGTAGAGCAGGATCGGGTCGATGTCGGAGCTGTAATTAAGCTCCTGCGCGCCGTGCTTGCCCAGTGCCAGCGCGAGGAACCCGGCGGGCTCTGCATCGGGCACCCGGGCCTGGATCGCGGCGGTGATCGCGGTATCGAGCGAACGGTCGGCAAAGGCCGAAAGTTCGCCGGTCACGCGCAGCAAGGGGAATGCCCCGGCCAGGTCCCCCACTGCCAGGGCCAGCGCCAGCGCCCGCTTTTCGCGGCGCAGCGCAGAGCCGGTGTCGGCGGCATCGCCGCCCGCCGCCTTGGCCCAGGCCAGCGCCGCTTCGCTCTCACCGGCGGCCAGCAGCACTTCAAGTTCGGGCAGGCGATCGAGCCCCTGGGCAAGAAAGGGCGCATGCGCCCTGGCCCGCGCGATCGCTCCGTTCCAGTCCGGCGTGGTCATGATCAAACGCGTTGCACACACTTGGCGGTGCAATCAAGCCGTTCGTCGGATGCCGCCTTGCGCGGGGGGCATGGCTTTGCCACTGTCGCGCCGAACAACCGATCAAGGGACCGCCTGACCATGAACCTGAAACAGATTCCGCTGCTCGCCGGCGCCGCCGCGCTGCTGCTGGGCGGAGCGCTCTATGCAGCCAAACCCGCCGCGCTGCCGCCCGTACCCCGGATCGCGGTTCCGGCGCTGAGCAGCGATACGATCCGCGATGTCACCCGCGATCTGTCCGACGATGCGTTCGAGGGCCGCGGGCCGGGAACCCCGGGCGAAGACAAGACGATCACTTACATCATCCAGCGCTTCAAGGCTGCGGGGCTGAAACCCGGCAACAAGGGATCGTGGCTTCAGGACGTGCCGCTGCTGGAGATCGAGGGCAAGAATTTCACCGGCCTGTCAGTCAAGGCGGGCGGGCAGGCGCTACAATTCGCCAATGGCAGCGATATTGTCGCCGGATCCTACCGCGCTGTCGCGCGAACCGAGCTGAAGGACGCGCCGTTGGTCTTCGTCGGCTATGGCATCAACGCACCGGAACTGGGCTGGAACGATTACGCCGGGCTCGACATGAAGGGCAAGGTGGCGGTGATCCTGGTCAACGACCCGGACTATGATGCCAAGGACGAGGTCGGCCTCTTCAAGGGCCGGCGGATGACCTATTACGGGCGCTGGACCTACAAATATGAGGAAGCCGCGCGCCAGGGCGCGGCCGGGGCGCTGATCGTCCACGATACCTTCCCGGCGGCCTATGGCTGGCAAGTGGTCAATTCCAGCTGGTCGGGCCCGCAGCTGTTCATCGATTCAAAGGACGACGGGATGGGCCACACCCAGGTCAACGGCTGGATCCAAAAGGGCGTGGCCGAGGCGATCCTCAAGGCCAGCGGGCAGGATCTGGCTGCGCTGTCGGCCAAGGCCAAGCTCAAGGGGTTCAAGCCGGTGCCGCTGGGTTCCAGCGCCAGCCTGGCGTTCGACAACACGATCCGCCGGTCCAAATCGCACAATGTGATCGCCATCCAGCCGGGCAAGAAGCGGCCGGGCGAATATGTGCTCTATACCGGGCACTGGGATCACCTGGGCCGCTGCACGCCGGACAAGACCGGCGACGACATCTGCAACGGCGCGATCGACAATGCCACCGGGATCGGGGCGATGGTCACTTTGGCGCAGGCCAATGTGAAAGCCGGCCCGGCCGATCGCAGCCAGGTGTTCCTGGCGGTGACGCTGGAGGAATCTGGGCTACTGGGTTCCAGATACTACGCCGAAAACCCGGTCTATCCGCTGTCGCGCACGGTTGGCGGGGTCAACATGGACGGGGTCGGCCCGGGCAGCCCCAGCCGCGACGTTTCGGTGACCGGCGGCGACAAGAACCAGCTGACCCGCTATCTGGCGGCGGCGATGAAGACCATGGGCTTCTATCAGAGCCCCGAAGACCACCCCGAACGCGGGCACTATTATCGCAGCGATCACTTCAGCCTGGCCAAATTGGGCGTGCCGATGTTCGCGGTGGGGCGCGGCGGGGACTGGGTCAAGGGCGGCCGGGCCGCTGGGAACGCGGCTAGCGAAGACTACGTCCAGCACCGCTATCACCAGCCCAGCGACCAGTACGATCCCACCTGGGACTGGTCGGGCGCGGTTCAGGAAATGCAGCTCTACTACATTCTGGGCCGCAGTCTGGCTTCAACCACCGACTGGCCCAACTGGCACAAGGGCGACGAGTTCCGCGCGATCCGTGATCGGGACCGCGCGCGCTGAGGTCAGATTGCTGTAATTCCCAGCCGTTTGGCCTGTTCGGCAAGGCGCTTGTCACGCGTAACCAGTTGAACCGATGGATCGGCTTTGCAGGCAAAAAGCAGGTGCGCGTCGGCAAAACCGATCCCGGTGCCGTAAAGGCCATGATCGCTGACAAAGTTGTGAAATGTTTGATGGTCGGCAATCTCGGCCTGCCTAAAGCTGTCGAGCAGGTCGATCGTGCGAAACCTGTCACTTGCCGAGCCAAAGCTTCCCATACCGACCTCTGCGGTAACAAATGGATGCTGCAACAGTTGATCGGCAACCATCCAGGCACCGAGACGATCATCCCGAACTCGCATCGAATCCACCCAGACCGACGTATCGACGATCACCATGTCGGACGTTCGCGCGGGGGTACTGCAAAATCGGGCATCGTTCCGCCCATGGCGATCAGCTGCTTTGCCGCTTCACGGCGAATGAGAGCGGTAAGCGCTGCCTCCATCAATTGGTCTTGGTCTTCGATCCCGGAAAGGCGACGAGCCTTTTCCCAAAGCTCGGGAGCGGGGCCGCGAGAAGGCTGCGAATCCTTTGCCCTGGCGGCCTGGTGCTTGCGCTTGAACCGGACTTTCTTGGCGGCGAGATCAACCTGCCCAGTCTCCCATCCGGCATCCTGCCAGCCTCGAGTTTGGCTGTGGCCCGGGTCCTGATTCGCCCACCAGGCCGGATATTCATGTGCGCTGCGAGGCAAACGAAACCCAAGAACCCGCTCAACATCGGAGAATTGCGCGTCCCAGATTTCCATCTGCTGATTTTCGAGATAGTGAGTCAACGGCTCATACTTTCCCATCGCAATTCTCCCGACTTGTCGAATCGACATATATTTCGAGTTTATATACATGTCAAACTATTTCATGCCGCCCGAATGGCACCCGCAGCGCTGGCTGTGGGTGGGTTTCCCCCACGATCAGGTCGAATGGCCGGGCTTCCTGGGCCGCGCACAGATACAGATCGCAGCCTTTGCCAGTGCCGTGGCCGACAGCGGGCAGGAAGTGCGGTTGATCGTCCGCGATGAGGCCAATCGGGCGCGCGCCGCGGCGCTGTGCTCGGCCAAGGTCAAGCTGGAAGTGCGCCGCTTTGGCGACGTCTGGCTGCGCGATACCGGGCCTTTGGTGGTTGAACGCGATGGGCG
>JANPMA010000155.1:0-4021 GCA_031422595.1 Novosphingobium sp.
TGGCTGCGCGCGGCACCGGATCGGCCGGGATCCAGAAGCTGACCGTCTGGTGGCCGGCGATGTTGTAATAGGGCTGGTCCTGATGCCACGGGGTCGGCTGGCGGGTGCCGGCCGCCTTGGTCAGCATGTGATCGTGGTAGAGCCGCACCCGCGCGCTGGCGGTCAGCTGCGCGGCGAGGCGCGGTAGCTCGGATTGCCAGATCACCGCGCGGTAGTGCTCATTCTCCTGCCAGCAGCAGAAGTCTTCGATGAAGTGCCCGGGATCGTCGGGGCTGGAAGCCAGCTTGGCATTGGCGCTGGGCGCGGCCAGGTTGGCGTCGATCCCGGCACGCAAGGTCTCAAGCATGGCGGGCGAGAGCGCACCGCGCAGCACCACTGCGCCGTCGCGGGCAAAGTCGGCGGCCAGACTCATTGGCCATTCCACACGCGGGCATGGAGCGGATTCGCGCCGATCCGGTATACCAGCTCGGCCGGGTCATCGATATTCCATAGCGCCAGGTCGCAGCTCTTGCCCGGCTCGAGCATGCCGCATTCCTCGCCCAGCCCCAAGGCCAACGCGGCATTGCGGGTGACCCCGGCGAGGCATTCCGCCACGGTCAGGCGGAAACAGGTCGCGGCCATATTCATCGCCAGCAGCAGCGAGCTGAGCGGGCTGGTGCCGGGGTTGCAATCGGTCGCCACGGCAATGGGCACGCCCGCCTCGCGCAGCAGCGCGATGGGCGGCCGGTGGCTCTCGCGGCAGAAGTAGTAAGCACCGGGCAGCAGCATGGCGACGGTCCCGGCCTTGGCCATGGCCGCCACGCCATCGGCGTCGAGGTGCTCGAGATGGTCGGCCGACAGCGCCCCATAGCGCGCCGCCAGCGCCGCGCCGTGAAGGTTGGAAAGCTGCTCGGCATGAAGCTTGACTGGCAGGCCCAGCTCTCGCGCTTTCACGAACACCCGCTCAATCTGCGCGGGCGAGAAACCGATCCCCTCGCAGAAACCATCGACTGCATCGGCCAGCCCTTCGGCGGCGACTGCGGGGAGCATCTGATCGCAGACCAGGTCGATATAGCCATCGGCATTGCCGGCGAATTCGGGCGGCAGCGCGTGGGCGCCGAGGAAGGTGGTGACGACCCGAACCCTCCGCACCTCACCCAGCGCCCGCGCCGCGCGCAGCATATTGAGTTCGGCTTCGAGCTCCAGCCCATAGCCGCTCTTGATCTCGATCGTGCCCAGCCCCTCGGCCAGCAGCTGGTCGAGCCGGGGCAGCGCGGCTTCCACCATCTGCTCCACCGAAGCCGCGCGGGTGGCACGCATGGTCGAGACGATCCCGCCCCCGGCCCGGGCGATTTCCTCATAACTTGCGCCTTCAAGCCGCAGTTCGAACTCGCGCGCGCGGTTGCCCATGTGGACCAGGTGGGTGTGGGCGTCGATCAAGGCCGGAGTGATCCAGCGGCCCTGGCAATCGACGGTGTCGGAACTCTCAAACGCGGGAGCATCGGCTGCGGCCCCGACCCAGGCGATTCGTCCGTCTTTCGCGGCGACCACTCCGCGCAAGACCGGCGCGGCGCCGGGCACCGAAGTCAGCAACTTGGCATTGGTCCAGACCGTGTCGACGCGCATGTGCTCTCCTGCAGAGTCGCGAATATGTATAGACATATTGAGGCATCTGTATAGAGTGAAATGCGGCAAGGCGATTGGTCGATTCCAAGGCCCGCCCAAAATTCACCCGTCGCCCCGGACTTGATCCGGGGCCCCGCTGCCTTGGCAACCTCGCGAGGAAAAGCGGGATCCCGGGTCAAGCCCGGGATGACGGAAAGGGAGATGTTGGAATGAGGACGGCATGACCCAGACCCACCACTTCGCTGAAGCCCTGCTCCCCACCGGCTGGGCGCGCGACGTGCGTGTCGAACTGGCGGGCGGCCGCTTCACCCGGATCGAAGAGGGCACCCCGCCCCAACCCGGCGACCAGCGCCACAGCGTCGCCCTGCCCGGCCTGCCCAACCTGCACTCCCACGCCTTCCAGCGCGGCATGGCGGGTATGGCCGAGCGGCGCGGCAGCAGCCAGGACAGCTTCTGGACCTGGCGCGAGGCGATGTACCATTTCCTTGACCGGATGGAGCCCGACCACGTCTTGGCGGTGGCGGCGATGGCCTATGCCGAAATGCTCGAAAGCGGCTTCACCCGGGTCGGCGAATTCCACTACCTGCACCACGACCCCAAGGGCGCGGCCTATGCCGGACCCGGCGCAGCGATGGCCGAAGCCGTCGCAGAAGCCGCGCGCGAGACGGGCCTGGCGATGACGCTGCTACCGGTGTTCTACGCCCACGCCGACTTCGGCGGAGCGCCGCCCAAGCCGGGGCAGCGGCGGTTCATCTGCGATCTCGATAGCTTTGCCCGGCTGCACGAAGCCTGCGGCGCGGCGATCGCCGATCTGCCCGATGCGGTGCTGGGCCTGGCCCCGCATTCGCTGCGCGCGGTGACCGCGGACGAGCTGACCGCGCTGCTGGCGATGGACCGCCCCGGCCCGGTCCACATCCACGCCGCCGAACAGACCGGCGAGGTTGCGGCATGCCTCAAGTTCAGCGGTCAGCGCCCGGTCGAATGGTTGCTCAACCACGCGCCACTGGACCACCGCTGGTGCCTGATCCATGCCACCCACACCACCGAGGCCGAGGCGAGCGGCATGGCCCAACGCGGGGTAGTCGCGGGGCTGTGCCCGGTGACCGAGGCGAACCTGGGCGACGGGATCTTTCCGGCGGTCCACTATCGCGCCGAAGGTGGCCAGTTCGGCCTGGGCACCGATTCGAACGTCCTGATCGACGCTGCCGAAGAACTGCGCTGGCTCGAATATGTCCAGCGCCTCACCCACCGCCACCGCAACCTGCTCGCCTCTGGCAGCGAGGCCAGCACCGGTGGAGACCTGTTCCGCGGCGCGCTGGCGGGCGGATCGCAGGCGCTGGGGGTCTCGGCCGGGCTGTCCGAGGGACTGGCGGCCGACTTCGTCACGCTCGACGCCGCGCATCCCGCGCTGGTCGGGGCCAAGGGCGATGGCTGGCTCGACCGCTGGATCTTCGCCGCGCGCGGCGGCGCGATCGACGGGGTCTGGCGCGCCGGGAGCCAAGTGGTCAGCGGCGGCCGGCATGTGCAGCGCGAGGCGATCGCCGCGCGCTACCGCCAGGTGCTGGGCGAGTTGCTGGCGTGAAAGCCCCCCACGTCATGATAACCCCCCTCCCCGGCGGGGAGGGGGTGTTTGGAGTCACGTGCCTCCAAACACGGGTGGGGGAGCAAGGCCGCCAGGCCTGGCGTCAACGCTGGCGGAGAACCCCCACCCCAACCCCTCCCCGCCGGGGAGGGGGGAGCAACGTCGGAGGGGCTTTATGAAAGCTCCGCCGATCAGCGAGCGGATCCGCGCCAGCATCGAAGCCCGGATCCTCTCGGGCGAATGGCCGCCGGGCCACCGCGTGCCGGGCGAGGCCGAACTGGCGGCGCACTACGGCTGCGCCCGGATGACCGCCAACAAGGCGCTGTCCGCGCTCGCCCACGCCGGGCTGGTCGAACGCCGCCGCCGCGCCGGAACCTTTGTGGCGCGCCCGCGCAGCCAGTCGATGGTGCTCGAAATCGCCGACCTCGCCGCCGAAGTCACCGCGCGCGGCGATGCCTACCTCTGGCGGCTGACATCGCGCAAACTGACCCGCTCGGACGCGCTGGGTGGGGGTAAGGACGGGGGCGGCGAAGTGCTCGAGATCGAAGGCGTGCACCTCGCAAACGGCGTACCGCTGGCCTTCGAGCGCCGCCTGGTCAAACTGGCCGAAGTCCCCGCCATCGCCTCGGCCGACCTCGCGCAAGTGGCCCCCGGCACCTGGCTGCTCGCCCACGCCCCCTGGACCGAAGCCGAAAACCGCATCAGCGCCCAGGCCGCCCCGCCCGAAGTGGCCAAGGCGCTCGGCCTCCCGAAAGCCAGCTCCTGCCTGACCGTCGAACGCCGCACCTGGCGCGGCGATGCGCCAGTGACGCTGGTGCGGCAGTATTACGTGGC
>JANPMA010000156.1:0-48025 GCA_031422595.1 Novosphingobium sp.
CTGGGTTGCGATCATCGCCGGTCTTGCACTGATTTTGGGTAACTTTCAGCCGTGAGGGGCCTCGTTGGCCTCGATTGTATTTAACATAATATATATTATCATTCCGATATGTCTGAATTAACCAGCACCCCTCTTGAACGCCTTCTCGGCATCATGGCCCACCTGCGCGATCCGCAGCGCGGCTGCGAATGGGACTGCGCACAGACCTTCTCCACGATCGCGCCGTACACGCTCGAAGAAGCCTACGAAGTCGCCGACGCGATCGAACGCGGCGACATGGCCGCGCTCAAGGACGAGCTTGGCGACCTGCTGCTCCAGGTCGTGTTCCACGCGCGGATCGCCGAGGAAGCCGGCCTGTTCGCTTTCGCTGACGTCGCCGCTGCGATTGTCGCGAAGATGGAGGCCCGCCACCCACACATCTTTGGCGATGCGCCCGACCTGGGCCAAAGCCGCGAAGAACGCTGGGAACGGCTCAAGGCGGAGGAACGTGCAGCCAAAGGTGCGGCCAGTGCACTCGACGGGGTTGCCCTTGCCCTTCCCGCCTTGCTGCGCGCCGAAAAGTTGCAAAAACGTGCGGCCCGGCAAGGGTTCGATTGGCCCGACACGATTGGTCCGGCAGCCAAGGTCTATGAGGAAGTCGAGGAATTGGCCGTAGCTGGAACAGAAATGGAACGCGCGGAGGAAGCCGGGGACCTGCTGTTCGCCGCGGTCAATCTGGTGCGCGCCCACGGCATTGCCCCGGAAGACGCACTGCGCGCTGCCAATCTCAAATTTGAGCGCCGCTTCAGGGCAATGGAGGCCTTGGCAAAGAACCGGCGTCAAGACTTCGCCGCGCTGTCGCTCGACCAGCAGGAAGCGCTGTGGCAAGCGGTCAAGGCCTCAGAGCCGGGAAAAGCGCCCTAGCTCACGCGGCTCAAGGCGCACTTCGAGCAGCCGCAGCGGCCCGCGCTCATCCTCGCCGGCTTCCGCTTCGCTCACCACTTCGCCATGCGCGTGGAGCCAGGCGAGACGCTGGCCGTCGCTTACCGGCAGGACGAAGCTGTGCAGCCGCGAGCCCTGGGTGAGCAGCTTGCCAACCGCTTCAAGCAATTCAGGGCAGCCCTTCCCGGTCAGCGCGGAAACCGGCACGATCACTTCGTCAGGATGCGCGGCGGCCTGCTCGAGCAGCTCGGCGGCGCGCTCGGTGTCGAGCAGGTCCCACTTGTTCCAGGCTTCGACGATCGGCACACTGGGCGTCGCGCCTTCAGCCTCGATCAGACCAAGCTCGCCCAGAACCTCCAGCACCATCCGCTTTTGCGCGGCGGTATCCGGGTTGGCGATGTCGCGGACATGGACGATCACATCGGCGGCGGTGACTTCTTCCAACGTGGCACGAAACGCGGCGACCAGCTGGGTCGGCAAGTCGGAAATGAACCCCACGGTGTCTGAAAGGATTGCCTTGTCCACTCCCGGCAGGCGGATCCGCCGCATGGTCGGGTCGAGCGTGGCGAACAGCAGGTCTTCGGCCATCACCGCTGCCCCGGTCAGGCGGTTGAACAGCGTGCTCTTGCCGGCGTTGGTATAGCCGACCAGTGCGATCACCGGCCATGGCGCCTTCTCGCGCCGGCTGCGATGGAGCCCGCGCGTGCGGCGGACTTGCTCAAGCTCCTTGCGCAGCTTGGCCATCCGGTCGCGGATCAGGCGGCGGTCGGCCTCGATCTGGGTTTCGCCCGGGCCGCCGAGAAAGCCGAACCCGCCGCGCTGGCGCTCAAGGTGGGTCCAGCTGCGCACCAGCCGCCCGGCCTGGTAGTCGAGGTGCGCCAGTTCAACTTGCAGTCGCCCTTCGGCGGTTGCCGCGCGCTCGCCGAAGATTTCAAGGATCAGCCCGGTCCGGTCGATCACCTTGCGCTTGAGTTTCTCCTCAAGGTTGCGCTGCTGGATCGCGCTCAGCGAGCCATCGACGATCACGAGGTCGGCCTCACCCAGGTTGCAGGCGATGTCGATATTCTGGATCTGTCCTTCGCCGAACAGCGTGCCGGCGCGCGCCTCGCGGATCGGGATCGCAATCGCATCGACCACCACCAGCCCGATTGCCAGCGCCAGCCCCCGCGCCTCTTCGAGCCGCAAGGCGGTATCGACGCCAGCCCCTCCCCGCACCCGGAACTCCGGGTAGACGATCAGGGCCCGCGCGCCGCGGGTTACCTCGCCATCGGTTTCTTCGCCAAAGATCAGGTCTGTTCGCCTTCGTCGGCATCGCCCATCAGGTCGACCGGGCCAAGCGGCTGGATCGTCGAGACAGCATGCTTGTAGGCCAACTGCACATAGCCTTCGCGTTCGAGCAGCATGCAGAACAGGTCATAGGCCGCAACCCGGCCCTGCAGCATCACCCCGTTGACCAAGAACATGGTGACCTGGACTTCGGCCTGGCGCACGCTGGACAGGAACACGTCCTGCAGCAGGCGGACCTTCTTGGCTCCTTCACTCGCGCCGCCGAACTGGCGAACGTCGAGCGGCTGGCTGGGCATGATCGTAGAGATCGCGTGCTTGTAAACCAGCTGGGCCTGGCCATCGCGGCGCAGCAGGATCGAGAAATTGTCGAACCAGGTGACGATCCCCTGAAGCTTGACGCCCTTGACCAGAAACATGGTCACCGGGATCTTGTTCTTGCGCAACAGGTTGAGGAACTGGTCCTGCAGGTTCTGGCCCTTTACGGCGGCAGGTGCCGGTGCATCGGCGCTGGCTTCGGCCTCGGGTTCGGCTTTGGCCTTAGCGGCGCCCGCGCGCGCGGTCAGTGTGCGTGAGGTCATCGTTGTGTATCCTTCTTGTTGGCGGCCGCTTGTGCGGTCCGCAATCTGGCCCTTCTTGCGATTGAGGGACCGTGGTTATCAGTCTTCCATTTAGTCCGCTTTGGATCAGGGGTAAACGGCATTATTGTGACGGTTTCGGGTCAGGCCTCCAGGCCGTTTTCCTCCTCTTCCTCATCCTCGCGCCGGTCGACCATGCCCAGCAGCTTGAGCTTGCGGTGCAGCGCCGAGCGTTCCATCCCGATGAAGCTGGCAGTGCGCGAGATATTGCCGGAGAAACGCTTGATCTGAACCTTGAGGTACTCGCGCTCGAAATTCTCGCGCGCCTCGCGCAGCGGCACCCCCATCAACGAGGGCATGCCGTTGTCGCCGGATATCCGGCTTGAGACCACTTCGGCGGGCAACATATCGGCATCGATCCGGGCGAGCTTGTCGCGCGGGGTAAGGATGATCGTGCGCTCAACCACGTTGCGCAACTGGCGCACATTGCCTGGCCATTCATAGCTTTGCAGCGCCGCCATTGCTTCGGGTGTTACTTCGGGCGGCGGGACCCCTTGGTCAGCGGCGAAGCGGGCAAAGAAGTGATCAACCAGGGTCGGGATATCGTCACGCCGCTCGGCCAGCGAGGGGATCGAGACCGGCACCACGTTGAGCCGGTAAAACAGGTCTTCGCGGAAGCGCCGTTCGACGATCTCCTTTTCCAGGTCGCGCGCGGTCGAGGATACTACCCGCACATCGACCCGGATCTGGCGATGGCCGCCCATCCGGACGAACGACTGGTCGGTCAGCACCCGCAAGATCCGCGCCTGGGTGGAAAGCGGCATGTCGGCCACTTCGTCGAGGTAAAGTGTTCCCCCATCGGCCATTTCAAGCAGCCCGGCGCGCACCAGTTTGCCGCCCGCCTCTTCGCCGAACAGTTCTTGCTCGAAGCGTTCGGGGGTTATCCTCGCCGAATTGACCGTAACGAAGGCCCCGTTCGATCGCCCGCTCCAGCTGTGCAGCAGCCGCGCGGCGACTTCCTTGCCAGAACCGCCCGGGCCGCTGATCAAAAGGCGGCTGCCAGTGTTGGCAACCCGCTTGAGCGTGGCGCGAACCTGGTTGATTGCGGTCGAATTGCCCGTGAACTCGTCCGAGGTGACAAAGCCCTCGCGCAGCCGGGCGTTTTCGCGACGCAGACGTTCGGTTTCGGTGGCACGGCCAACCAGCAGCAGCAGCCGCTCGGCCTCGAACGGCTTTTCGATGAAGTCCATCGCCCCACGCCCGATCGCCGAGACCGCGGTATCGATATTGCCGTGACCGGAAAAGATGATCACCGGCAGTTCGGGCTCGCGCTGCTTGATCGCATCGAGCACTTCGAGCCCGTCCATCGGGCTGCCGTGCAGCCAGACATCGAGCAGCACCAGGCTGGGCCGACGCTCGTCGATCATTTCCAGCGCGGTGACGCTGTCACCGGCGGTACGGCATTCATAACCTTCGTCGCTGAGCACGCCGGCCACGAGATCGCGGATATCGCGTTCGTCATCGACGATTAGGATTTCGAGCGCCATTCAATCTACCTCGGTTTCATTCTATTCCGCCGCTTCCGGCTTTTCCTGCCGATCAAGCGGATCGCGCGCAAAGCGCAGGGTCACGACTGTTCCTTCGATCTCGCCCGCAGCAAAATGAATCTCGCCGCCATGCTCCTCGACAATCTTCTTGACGATCGCCAGCCCGAGTCCGGTGCCTTTGTCTCGGGTGGTGACGTAGGGTTCCATGATCCGCTCGCCGTCCTGGGGCAGGCCGATTCCGTTGTCGGTGACAGTGACCAGCACGTCCTCAAGACCACTCTTAAGCGAAACACTGATCCGTCCGCGATAGTCCGCGTCTTCCTGCTTTTGCCGCGCCTCGACTGCTTCGACCGCGTTCTTGAGCACGTTGGTCATGGCCTGACCGAACTGGTGCCGGTCGCAGGCGATGATCCCCGGATCGGCATCTGCGGCGAAAGCAAAGTTGATGTCAGGCCGCGCCACTTCCTGCAGGAACAGCGACTGGCGGGCAAGGTCGACCGGATCCTCGCCGCGGAACAAAGGTTTGGGAAGCCTCGCGAAGGAGGAGAATTCATCGACCATCCGGCGCAGTTCACCGACCTGGCGGATGATCGTGCCGGTCAGTTCCTCAAACAGTTCGCCATCGGCGACAACCTGCTTGCTGTAACGCCGTTTGAGCCGTTCGGTGGCCAACTGGATCGGGGTCAGCGGGTTCTTGATTTCGTGCGCGATCCGGCGCGCGACGTCGGACCACGCGGCCTGACGCTGGTCGATCAGCTGGCGGGTAATGTCTTCGAAAGTCACCACGTGTCCGGTGGCCGACCGGGTCGATTTGACCGCCAGGGTCAAAAGCTCGTTGCCCTTGGTGAACTGAACAATCCCGCCCTCTTCTTCACCCACGGCCATGGCTGCGATTTGCGGGGCGACCTTGGCAAGCTTGGTACCGATCGGAACCTTGCCGCTGCGATCGAGCAGAAGCTTCTGGGCCGATCCGTTCATCAGCTGAATCTCGCCCTTGGCATTGGTGCTGATGATCCCGGCGGTAACCGATTCAAGCACCGCTTCCATGAAGGCGCGGCGCTCATCGAGCTGCTGATTGGCCCCGAGCAGCGCATGGTTCTGGCGCTCAAGCTGCTGGGTCATGCGATTGAAGGCGCGGTTGAGCAGGCCGATTTCGTCTGCCCCTGTGCGCCCTTCGACCCGCATCGAGAAGTTGCCCGAGCCAACCTCGCGCGCCGCATCGACCAGGTCGTAGAGCGGCTTCACCTGCCGGTCGGCAAAACGCAGCGCGAACCACACCGAAAGCCCGACCAGCGCCAGACTGGCAACGAACAGTGCGACATTGAAGCGCAATTGTTGAATCCGAGTGCGCTGGGTCAGCTCGTCATAGGCGCGTACGATATTTTGGGCATAGCCGGCCGAAAGCAGGTCAGATTTGCGTTCGGTATAGAGATAGAGCCCTGCCCTCCGGTCGATCGGAGTAACCGCCTGGATGCTCTTGGCCGACGAATTGACGACAATCCGCTCACCGCGATCGAGCTGACGCAAAACTTCGTTAGAAACGTTTTCAGACAAAGGTTGCGGGCCACTGGCGACGGCCTGGCGGCGCAAGATCCCATCGCGCCCTTTCTGCAGGATCACCGACTCATCGAGTTTCCGATTGTGAACGTTGTACGAGAACATTTCCGGGAAAGCCGGGCTGTCGAAGCTATCCTGGATGAGGAAGTCGGCGATATCGGCCGACATCGCCAGGGTTTCATACTCCATGTCTTTCTTGATCTGTTCGGAATAGCCGAGTGCGAGCTGGTTGGCGTTTTCAAGCAGGCCGCGCGATTTGTCCGAGAACCAGAACTCGACGCCTGACTGGAACAGAAACGAAGCGAAAATCACCACCAACAGCGTCGGCACCGCAGAAATCAGCGAGAAAAGGAAAACCAGGCGGACATGCAGCTGACCACTGCGTCCGATTTCTTCCTGGGCCCGCTGCAACGCGAGCCGGCGTCCCAGCAAGACCAGAATGGCCATTGCCGGGACCAGCGTGCCGACCAGCAGGATCGAGGTCAGTTCGGTAGGGAGCAGTTGGCCGCGGCCAGCCTGGGCCCGAAATGCGTACCAGGTGGTCCCGGTCATCACCAGGAAGGCAATAACCGAGCCAATCTCCAGGATCTGGAACAGATTGGAGCGCCGCACCGCAACCTGGACTCGCCGCCAAAAGCGCGCCCGGGCCTTGCGGCGATCCGGCGTGCGAGCCGTAGGGGCATCCAGGTGGGCGGCGGGCTCCATCGTTGCGCGATTACAACACTACTGTTGCATCCATGCAAGGGCTTTCACCGACCGCTCGCCTCGGCTCAGCGCTGAAGTTCACCGGGATCGATCATCAGGTCAGTCAACCTCTTGCGCAAGGTATTGCGATTTATGCCCAAATACTCGGCAGCGCGAAGCTGATTGCCGCCGGTCTGGCGCAGGGCCTCGATGAACAACGGGCGTTCGAACGCGGCGAGGGCTTGATCATAGACTTGGCCAGACTGCGGCCGATTCTCGTTCAGCCAGCCAGCAATCGCGGCATCAAGCCCCGCTTGACCGCCCGCGCCAACCTGGCTGACAGTCCCCGCAAGCAGCGATTCCAGCCCTTCGGCATCGACCAGGTCCTCGCGCGCCAGCAAGGCCAGGCGATAGATAAGATTGCGCAGTTCACGGACATTGCCGCGCCAGGGTTGGCGGGCCAGCAGCGCAACGGCATCTTCCGACATACGCCGCCGCGGCAGTCCCTCGCTTGCCGCAAGCTGCAGGAAATGCCGGGCCAGCGCCGGGATATCATCGGCCCGTTCGCGCAGCGGCGGCAAGGTGATCGGAACCACGTTGAGCCGGTAGAACAGGTCTTCGCGAAAAGTCCCGGCCGCGATCATCGGAGCCAGGTCCTTGTTGGTCGCGGCAACGATCCGCACATCGACCGCCACTTCATCGCGCCCTCCGACCCGGCGGATCCGCCCCGATTGCAGCGCCCGCAGCAGGCGGGTCTGGGCATCGAGCGGCATGTCGCCGATCTCGTCAAGGAACAGCGTGCCGCCCTGGGCCTGTTCGAACTTGCCGGCATGGCGCGCAACCGCGCCGGTGAAAGCGCCCTTTTCGTGCCCAAACAGCTCGCTTTCGATCAGCTCGGCGGGGATAGCGGCGGTGTTGACCGCGACGAAAGGACCCGCTTTGCGGTGGCCCAGCTGGTGGATCGCTTCGGCGACCAGTTCCTTGCCGGTGCCGCTTTCGCCCAGCACCAGTACGGTCAGGTCGTTGCGCAGCACCCGGGTGATCATCCGGTAGACCGCCTGCATCGGGGTCGACCGGCCGACCAGTGGCAGCCCGGCAACTGGGGCATCCTCCTCCCCTCCTCCGCGCGACGAGGCGTTCCCGACAGCCTGGCGCACGGTGCGAGCGAGCTCGTCGATGTCAAAAGGCTTCGGGAAATACTCAAACGCGCCGGTATCGCTGGCCCGCACCGCGGTATCGAGCGTGTTCTGAGCCGAGAGGATGATGATCGGCATGTCGGGCGCCGCTTCGCGGACCGCGCCCAGCGTCTCGATCCCGTCGCCATCGGTCAGCATTACATCGGTCACCAGCGCGTCATAGGCGTGTTGGCCCAGCAAGCGGTCGCGTTCGGCGATCGAATCGCAGCCGGTCACTGCAAAGCCCTCGGCTTCCAGCGCGGCGGTGATCACCAAAGCGATCGAGGCGTCGTCTTCGACCAGCAGCACGCTCATGCAGCTTCCTCCTGGGTCACTCGGCGGCGCTCATCGGCCAATGGCAAATGGATGCGGAAGTGCGTCCAACCACCCGCCTCGTCACGATCGTGGGTGATGCGGCCGTTCATGTCGGCAACCAGCCGGCGGACCAGCGCCAGCCCCAACCCCTGCCCGCTCTTCTTGCCCGAGACGAACGGTTCGAAAATGTGGTCGCGCAGCTCGGGATCGATCCCCGGGCCATTGTCGCTGACCCTGAGTTCAATTGGCAGGCGAACCGGCAGACCATCGGCGGTGCGGTGCAACTGAAGCCCGCTGGCAAAGCGCGTGCGGACAACGATCTTCGGGCTTTCCAGGGTGCGGACCGCGTCGGCGGAATTGGCCAGCAGGTTGATCAGTACCTGAACCAGGGCATCGACATTGCCCAGCACCGCCGGCAGCGAAGGATCGAACTCTTCGGCGATCAGCGGCGACTTGCCGCTCGCCTCAATCACCGCGCGGGCACGGCGGACCGCTTCGTGAAGGTTGCAGGGCGCAAGTTCGGGCGCGGTCCGGCGCGAAAGCGACTGCATCTGGTCGATCAGCTTGGCGATCCGGTCGACCTCGTCGGCGATCAGCCTGGTCAGCGCCAAATCGCTCCCGTCGAGCTTGCGCCCCAGAAGCTGTGCCGCGCCGCGGATCCCGGCCAGCGGATTCTTGATCTCGTGCGCCAGCACCTCGGGCGCGCGCAGCATCGAATCTTCGCCCGAAACCTGGGTTTCGCGCATCGCTTCGGCCCCGCCGATGTCGTGGATTGTCAGCACCTGCCAGCCCGGCTGGTCGATCACCGGCGCAACCGTCACGTCGACCCGGCGCGGTCCCTGACCCTGAACGAGCACGCTGGTCGCCCGGGCAGAAAGCTGGGCCTCGGTTTCAGCCAGGCGCTCGGCCAGGCGTTCTTCATCGAACCGCAGCAGTTCGCCCAAGGGACGCCCCTCGAGCCGGCGGAACGATTGCCCCAAAAGCTGTTCGGCCGCCGGATTGGCCGCCGCCACTGTCTGCCCCGGCCCCAGCACCACCACCGCATGCGGCAGGCTGGCCAACTGGCGCAGCGGATCCAGCATCAAGCCGCGGCCCGGCTGAGGAACGGGTCATAGTACTCGGTCAGTTCGCGCACCACCTGATCGGAATTGTCGACAAAATTGACCTTGTTGCGGAAGGCCGCCGAGCCCGGCAGTCCGCGGGTGTACCAGGCCAGGTGCTTGCGGGCCATCCGCACGCCGGTGTGCTCACCATAGTGGTCGAGCATCCAGCGGTAGTGTTCCAGCACCAGATCGAACTGCGCGTCAATTTCGGGTTCGGCCAGCTGCTGCCCGGTCTTCAGCCAGTGCATCACCTGCGCCAGCAGCCACGGCCGGCCATAGGCCCCGCGCCCGATCATGACCCCATCGGCGCCCGATTGCGCCAGCGCCTTGGCGCTGTCTTCAATCGAACAAATGTCACCGTTGACGATGACGGGGATCGAAACCGCTTCCTTGACCGCACGGACGAAAGCCCAGTCGGCATCGCCGCGGTACATCTGGTTGCGAGTGCGGCCGTGGACGGTGACCATTTTCGCGCCCAGATCCTCGGCGATCCGCGCCAGCTCGGGCGCGTTGAGGCTGTCGTGGCACCAGCCCATCCGCATCTTGACCGTGACCGGAACCGAAACCGCCTTGACCGTCGCCTCGATCAGCCTGGTCGCCAGCGGTATGTCGCGCATCAGGGCAGAACCGGCATCGCCGTTGACCACTTTCTTGACCGGGCAACCCATGTTGATGTCGATGATCGCCGCACCGCGATCTTCCTGCAGCTTGGCGGCCTCGCCCATCTGCTCGGGCTCGCAGCCGACCAATTGCATCGAAACCGGCTCTTCGATCGGGTCCCAGGCTGCTTTCTGCAAGGATTGGCGCGTTTCGCGGATCGCGGCCGGGCTGGCGATCATCTCGGTAACGTTGAGGCCCGAGCCGAACCGCCGGACCATACGGCGGAACGGCAGATCGGTAACGCCGGTCATCGGCGCCAGGATCACCGGGCAATCGATCTGCACCGGGCCAATGTCGATGGGGGCCAGTTGCGGCGGGATGGGAAGCGGGTTCATGGGGTGTGCCTAAAATTTGGGCAGCACATAGGGAATTGCCCCGGCAAGAGCAAGCCTATACCGCGTTGCAGCATGTCCCAGCCCCCTGCCCCCCTCCGCATCGCCGCCGTGATCGTCGCGGCTGGACAAGGCCTGCGCGCCGGACAGCCGCTCGCCAAGCAATTCGCGCTGTGGCGGGGCAAACCAGTCGTGCGCCATTCGGCCGAGGCGCTGGCCGCCGCCGGAGTTGCCCCGATCGTGGTTGCGATTCCCGATGGAGCGCGGGAACCGGCGCTGGTGGCACTGGAAGGCGTGGCGGGCATCCGCCTGGTCACCGGTGGCGAGACCCGGCAGCTTTCGGTCCGCAAGGCGCTTGAAGCATTGGAGGCCGACGCCCCCGATCTGGTGCTGATCCACGATGCCGCCCGCCCCGGCTTGTCGCAACCGGTAATCGACCGGCTGGTTTCCGCGCTGGCCGGGCACCCCGGTGCGATCCCGGTGCTGCCGGTGGTGGACAGCGTGACTCAGGCCAACGGCGACCTGATGGGCGCGCCAGCGAACCGCGCGGCGCTGCGCCGGGTGCAAACCCCGCAGGCCTTCCGTTACCCCGCTATCCTGGCCGCACACCGCGCCTGGACCGGGGCTGCCGATGCCGGAGACGATGCCCAGGTTGCCCAGGCCGCGGGCCTGTCGGTCGCCCTGGTTGAGGGAGACGAAAAGCTGCACAAGTTGACTTTCGCTGGCGATTTCGCCGCTGACCTGCCGCCGGTCCGGATTGGCACCGGCTATGACGTGCACCGCCTGGCCGATGGCGAGGAACTGTGGCTGTGCGGGGTAAAGATCGACCATCCGCGCGGACTTGCCGGGCACAGCGACGCCGATGTCGCGATCCACGCGCTGGTCGATGCGGTGCTGGGTGCGGTCGGCGCAGGCGATATCGGCAGCCATTTCCCGCCCAGCGACCCACAATGGAAAGGGGCCAGTTCGGATCTGTTCCTGGTCCACGCGGTGACGCTTGCCTCTGCGGCCGGCTACCGGATCGGCAATGTCGATCTGACGATCATCTGCGAAGCGCCCAAGATCGGGCCGCACCGCGAGGCGATGCGGGCACGTCTGGCCGAGCTGCTGAGCTGCGCGCCCGGTGCGGTCAGCGTCAAGGCCACCACCACCGAGCGGCTTGGCTTTACCGGCCGCGGCGAAGGGATTGCCGCACAGGCCGTCGCAACGCTGTTGGCAAATTGAGCAATAGCGCTGGCTTTCGTTGTCATTTCGCGGCACTTGTCCGGCCATATCCGCAAACCGATTACGGAGCTCCTCACATGACCAAAGCTGCTTTCCATTTTGCCGGTGTGCTTGCACTCGCTGCCTTGGCTGTGCCGAGCGCTGCGCAAGCCGCCGCAATGACGAAATGCATTACCAAGCCCGAACTGCGCGGCATGGTGGCCTACATGCTGCCTGCAGTAGTCGATTCGATGATTGAAAAGTGCTCGCCCGGGCTGCCCGCCAGTTCATACATAGCCAGCCGTGCTCCGGAACTGTCGAAGGAACTTGCCAAAGGCCAGCCCGAGGCCTGGCCGTTGGCCAAGCGCGCATTCATGAAATTCAGCGGCGATGCCGACAAGGACACTGCCGCGATGATGGAAGCCATGCCCGAATCCGCGATGCGCCCCTTGGTGGAAAGCGTGCTGGTCCAGGAGTTCTCTGGCATGATCAAGGCCAAGGATTGCAAAGACATCGACGCTGTTCTGGGCACACTGGCCCCCTTGCCTGCGACCGGCTTTGTCGACCTGCTTACCGAAATGGTGGTGATTGGTGCCCGCGGCGACAAGGAAATGGCGATCTGCGAGAGCTGAGTCCGGATCCGTGATCTCCAGCCTGCTCCCCGATGACCTGGCGGCACTGGCCGCGCGGGTTATCGCCGAAAACCGTGCAGCCGGCCGTACCGTTGCCCTGGCCGAAAGCTGCACCGGCGGGCTGGTCTGCGCCGCGCTGACCGAAATTTCCGGCTCATCGGCGGTGCTCGATCGCGGCTTCGTGACTTATTCGAACGAAGCCAAGCACGAAGCCTTGGGGGTTTCGAACGACCTGATCGAAACTTTCGGCGCGGTTTCGATCGCTTGTGCCTGGGCCATGGCGCAGGGCGCGTTGAAGCGCAGCAACGCCGATGTCGTGGTGGCCATCAGCGGCATCGCCGGTCCCGATGGCGGCACGCTGCAAAAGCCGGTCGGTACGGTAGTTTTCGCCCGGGCGATCCGCGGTGAGGAGGACTTGCTGGCCGAGCAACGCTGGCTCGACGCTCCTGACCGCGCCGGGGTGCGGCTTCAGGCGGCGCTGGTAGCGCTGGAACTGCTGCTGCCGTAAAGCGCATTGGCGCGATCTTCGAAGGCGCCGACCATCTTGCGAAAGGCGCGGTCGAAGTACTGCCCTGCCAGCTTTTCAAACATCGCGTTGCGGAAGGTGAACTGGACTGTGAAGTCTACTTCGCAACCACCTTCGATTGAACGGAAATGCCAGACATTGTCGAGGTCGCGCATCGGCCCGTCGAGGTAGTGGACCTTGATCTCGTTCGGACGGCTCTTGAGCACCCGCGAAGTGAACTTTTCGCGCAGCGCATTGAAGCCCACCAGCAAGTCAGCGATCATCTCATGCTCGGTGTTCGAGCGGACTCGCGCGCCGACCACCCAGGGCAGGAATTCGTGATATCGCCCGACATCGGCCACCAGGTCGAACATCTGTTCGGCGCTGTAGGGCATTTGCCGGACTTCGCGAATCCCGGGCATCAGAGCTTGGCAGCCGCCCGCGCAGTCTGCGCCTGGCGCGCCGCGCGCATTTGCTTGAAATCGTCGCCGGCGTGGTAACTCGAGCGGGTCAGCGGACTCGAAGCGACTTGCAGAAAGCCCTTGGCCCTTGCGATCGAGCCGTAAGCCTCGAATGTCTTGGGCTCGACGAATTCCATCACCGCGGTGTGCCTGGGCGTGGGCTGGAGGTACTGGCCCATGGTCAGGAAATCGATGCCTGCCGTGCGCATGTCATCCATCACCTGGTGAACTTCGAGCCGCGCTTCGCCCAGCCCCAGCATGATCCCGCTTTTGGTGAAGATCAGCGGATCGTGGTTCTTGACCTCTTCGAGCAGCCGCAGCGAAGCATAGTAACGCGCGCCAGGCCGGATCGTGGGATAGAGCCGCGGTACGGTTTCAAGGTTGTGGTTGTAAACGTCGGGCCCGGCCGCGACAATCGCTTCCACCGCGGGACGCATCTTGCCGCGGAAATCGGGAGTCAGGATTTCGATCGTGGTACCGGGCGTATTGGCCCGCAGCGCCTCGATCACCTTGACGAATTGCCCCGCTCCACCATCCGGCAGGTCGTCGCGATCGACCGAGGTGATCACGATATGCTCCAGCCCCAGCTTGGCGGCGGCGATCGCGACATGTTCAGGCTCAAGCGGATCCACAGCGCGCGGCATTCCGGTCTTGACGTTGCAGAACGCGCAGGCCCGCGTGCAGACATCGCCCAGGATCATCACCGTGGCATGCTTCTTGGTCCAGCATTCGCCGATATTGGGGCAGGCCGCTTCCTCACAAACCGTGTTGAGATTGAGGTCGCGCATCAGTTTGCGGGTCTCACCATAACCCTGGCTGGTCGGCGCCTTGACCCGGATCCAGTCAGGCTTGCGCTGGCGCTGCGGTGCGGGAGCGTTCGAGAGGTCGTTCATGGCGCCCAGATAGGCGTTTGGGCCGGGGGTTGCCAGTCGGAATTTACGCGGCCAAAAGCGCGCCCATGACCACAGAATCTTCGAACGGATTCGACCGCCTGCTCACGGGCTATCGGCGTTTCCGCGCAACCGGCTGGGAAGACAACCGCAAACGCTGGGAGCACCTGCGCGACGGCCAGACCCCCGAAACGATGATCATTGCCTGCTCCGACAGCCGGGTCGACCCCTCGCAGATCTTCGATGTCGATCCGGGCGAGATCTTCGTGGTCCGCAATGTCGCGGCGCTGGTCCCGCCCTTTGAGACATCGCCGGGCCGTCACGGTGTTTCGGCGGCGCTTGAATTCGCGGTGCAGTTCCTCAAGGTCAAGGAAGTGCTGGTCATGGGGCACGGTCGCTGCGGCGGGTGCAAGGCGGCGCTGACCCAGGAGATGCACGGCCAGGAATTGGGTTCGGGCGGGTTCGTCGCCAACTGGATTTCGATGCTCGACGAAGTTCGCGAACCGATCGCCCGGCAATTCGGGATCGATGGGCGCGCGGCCGAGCAGGAAATGGAACGCGCTGCGGTCAAGGTCAGCCTTACCAACCTGCGCACATTTCCCTGCATCCGCGAAAAGGAAGCGGACGGAACGCTTAGGTTGCGCGGGGCCCTGTTCGCGATTTCGGACGGCATCCTGCATGTCCTAGACGAGCAGTCAGGGGACTTCTCGGCAATCGACTGAGCAAACGAAAAGGGCGGCAGTTGCCCGCCGCCCTTCCCGTTTCGATTGGCCTTCGGTTTACTTGCCGGCAGCCTTGACCTTGGCATAAGACGACCACAGCTGGGCAATCGGCGCGCGGGCATCGGTGACCTTGGCAAAGCTGGCCTGGGCATCGGCCCATTTGCCCTGGTCGGCCTGGGCGATCCCCATCCGCAGTTGCACGCGGGTGGTATCAACCCCCGGCTTGGCCAGCGCGAGCGCGTACATCGCTTCGGCCTTGGCGGCTTCGTCGTAGCTGAGATAAGCGTCACCGGCCGCGGTCGCGGTGGCTGCAGTCGCATTTGCGGCGCGGGCGTCGCGTTCAAGCGCGGGCAGCGAGGCCTTGTCGGCGGCGATACGGCCACTGGCTTGCGACTTGGCATCGATCACAAACTGGTCGGCCGGGTTGAGCTTGCCCGCGGCCAGGCCCTGATTGACGATCTTGAGTGCTTCGCCCGGCAGGCGGCGCGGATCGGCGGCCTGGATGTAGTCGACATAGTCGCGTTCTTCGAGGAAGCTCTTGGTCCGCTCCATCAGCCGCAGCAGGTCGATCTGGTCCTGCCCGGCGAACCCGCGCAGATCGCGCACCACGGCGAGCGACAGCGACCAGTTTTCGGTGGTCGGATGATAGGTTGTCAGAGTGTTGGCGAACCACGAAGCCTCGTTCGGCAACTTGGCTTTGTAGGCAACGGCCACGCCATAGCGCAGCCAGTCGGCCGAAACCGAAGCGCCAGCCTTGGCCGAAGCATCCTGGAGCACCTTGAGCCCGGCGGCCTGCTGACCATCCTTGATGTGGGCATCAGCGAGCAGGACCGCGAGATCTCCGTCCGTGCTCCCCGCATCGATGGCGGCTTTGAGCGCGGTCCGCGCAGCCGGATAGTCATTGAGGTCCATCGAGAGCTTGCCGAGGGCACCTTGATACTTGGGCAGATCGGCGGCGGGCAGCTTGCCACTATCGATCTGCATCTGCACGCCGCGGCGCTGCATTGCCTTGTCAGAGCTCAGGTTGCCCAGCGAGACGAGCAGAATTCCCGAGAGATACTTGTCGTCGGGAATGGTCGAGGCGGTGACCGCTGCATCGACCAGGCCCTTTTCGGCGGTCAACAGCCCGCCCAGTTGGGTGGTGGTGGCATCGATCCGGGCCTGGGCTTCGGCCCGGCCTTTCTTGCCCGGGGCATTGTTGTAGGCGGTCTGGGCATCGACCAGCTTTTGCCGGGCAGCAACCACATCGGGGCGCTTGCCAGCAGCGTCCAGCGCGTCCTTGGCCGCCTTGTAGGCCGGAATATAGGTCTTCGACGGCTTCAGCTCCGGACCCTTCGCAGGCGCGGCCTGCTTGCCCTTGTCCTTATCCTTGGCCAAAGTCGGCGTTGCGGTCCCAGCGGCTACCCCAAGCGCCACAACCAAGCCCAGCGCGGTGCGGGCGAAAAACCTGGCACGGATCATCGAATTATTCTCCTGCGTGACCCTCGCAAGATCGGGCGGAATACCCGGTCCGGAGGCAACGTTTCCTTGACTTTGCCATAGGCGCTGGAGCGCCGGTTTGGCAACAGTCGAGCGCACTATGGTCCGGGGCGTGAACCGCGATTGAATGCGGCCTGGCCCGCTTGTTCAGAAATGCCCTTCCAGATGTGGAAAAGTAGCGCTTGAGCGGGGCTTTCGCTCGCCTTGCACACGGGCATGGCCTAGGGTTCGGGCAGACAATTTTCCCACCACAATCGAAGTGACCCTGACCGCGTGAGCGACGAAACCGAAATTCCTGAATCCACCCCCGAGCCGACCGGCCCGATGGGTGATTTCCAGCGCGTCGATATCGTCGACGAAATGAAGACCAGCTACCTCGATTACGCGATGAGCGTGATCGTGGCGCGCGCGCTTCCCGATGTCCGCGACGGGCTCAAGCCGGTCCACCGCCGGATCCTGTTCGCGGCGCAGGAAGGCGGCATGGTTGCCGGGCGCCCTTATCGCAAATGCGCCAAGATCGTCGGCGACGTGATGGGCAACTATCACCCGCATGGGGATCTTGCGATCTACATGGCGCTGGTGCGCATGGCGCAGGACTGGTCGATGCGGGTGCCGTTGGTCGACGGCCAGGGCAATTTCGGGTCGATGGACCCCGATGCGCCGGCCTCGATGCGCTATACCGAAGCGCGGCTGGCGCGCGTTGCCAACAGCCTGCTTGACGATCTCGACAAGGATACGGTCGATTTCACCGACAACTACGATGGCTCGCGCGAGGAGCCAACCGTGCTTCCCGCCCGCTTTCCCAACCTGCTGGTCAATGGCGCGGGCGGGATCGCAGTGGGCATGGCCACCAATATTCCGCCGCACAACCTGGGCGAAGTGATCGACGGCTGTCTGGCGTTTATGGACCGGCCAGAAATCACCTCGGAAGAACTGATCGAACTCATTCCCGGGCCAGACTTTCCAACGGCTCCGCTGATCCTTGGCACTGCCGGCGCGCGCTCGACCTATCTCACCGGGCGCGGCTCGATCATCATGCGCGCGCGGCACGAGATCGAGGAAGGGCGCGGCGACCGGCGTTCGATCGTTCTGACCAGCATCCCCTACCAGCTCGGCAAGAGCGCGCTGGTCGAAAAAATCGCCGAGGCCGCCAAGGAAAAGCGGATCGAGGGCATTTCCGACATTCGCGACGAATCGAGCAGGCTTGGCGTGCGCGTGGTGATCGATCTCAAGCGTGATGCCAGCCCTGAGGTCGTGCTCAACCAGCTGTGGCGAAACACCCCGGCGCAGTCGAACTTCCCCGCCAACATGCTCGCGATCCGCGGCGGCCGGCCCGAAGTGCTGACACTGCGCGATTTCATTTCCGCGTTTATCTCCTTCCGCGAGGAAGTGATCACCCGCCGCACCAAGTTCGAGCTGAACAAGGCGCGCGACCGGGCGCATATCTTGCTGGGCCTGGTGGTTGCGGTGACCAACCTCGACGAAGTTGTGCGGATCATCCGCAGCTCGCCCAATCCGACTGCAGCGCGCGACACCCTGCTCACCCGCGAGTGGCCGATCGGCGAAATCGCACAGTACATTCGGCTGGTTGAAGCGATCGAACCGAGCGCCGAACAGGATGGCGGGACCTATCGCCTGTCCGAAGCCCAGGTGAAGGCGATCCTCGAACTTCGGCTCAACCGCCTGACCGCACTTGGGCGCGATGAGATCGGCGATGAGCTCAAGGGACTGTCGTTGGCGATCGAGGAATACCTCTCGATCCTCGCCGACCGGGTCAAGCTCTATGGCGTGATGCGCGACGAACTGACTGTGATCCGCGAGGCCTATGCCACCCCGCGCGTCTCCGAAATCACCGCCGCGGCCGACGGGATCGACGACGAGGACCTGATCGAACGCGACGAGATGGTCGTGACTGTCACGATGGACGGCTACATCAAGCGCACCCCGCTCTCCACCTTCCGCGCCCAGAACCGCGGCGGCAAGGGCCGCGCGGGCATGGCGACCAAGGACGAAGACGTGGTGACCTCGATGTTCGTCACCAGCACCCATAACCCGGTGCTGTTCTTCTCGACCGCGGGCAAGGTCTATCGCCTCAAGGTCTGGAAACTGCCCGAGGGCGGCCCGGCCACGCGCGGGCGTCCGATCGTCAACCTGCTCCCGGCGCTCGACAAGGACGAGACGATCCAGACCGTGCTGCCCTTGCCCGAGGATGAGGCCGAATGGGCCAAGCTTTCGGTGGTGTTTGCCACGGCGAAAGGCAGCGTCCGTCGCAACTCCATGGAGCTGTTCACCAATGTGCCCAGCAACGGCAAGTTTGCGATGCGGTTCGAAGAGGACAGCGCAGACCGCCTGATCGGCGTCGCGCTGCTTGAAGCCAGCGATGACGTGCTGCTCGCCACCCGCAGCGGCAAGGCGATCCGCTTTGCCGGCGACGATGTGCGCGAATTCCAGAGCCGCACCTCAACCGGCGTGCGCGGGATGACGCTCAAGGGCGACGACGAGGTGATCAGCCTGTCGATCCTGCACCGCGTTGGCACCACCAGCGAGGAACGCGAAGAATATGTCAAATACGCCCCGTGGAAGGGCGAAAAGGAAGGCGAGCCCTCGCTGTCCGCTGAACGCATGGCCGAATTGCACGAGCGTGAGCAGTTCATCCTGACCGTCTGCGCCAACGGCTATGGCAAGATGAGCTCAGCCTACGAATATCGGCGCACCGGCCGCGGCGGCCAGGGCATTACCAATATCGACAACATTGCGCGCAACGGGCTGGTTGTGGCGAGCTTCCCGGCTTCCCGCGCCGATCAACTGATGCTGGTAACCGACCAGGCCAAGCTGATCCGGCTACCGCTCGAATCGATGCGCGTAATCGGCCGCAACAGCGCCGGGGTGCGCTTGTTCAACGTCGCCGATAAGGAGCTGGTGGTTTCGGCGGTCCGCCTTGCCGATGACGAAGGCGGTGAAGAGGAAGAAGGCGGAGACGAAGCTCCGGCTTTAGAAAGCTGATGGCTCTGAAGGTCCAACCCTCTGGCCAGGCGTGCGGTGCGCGCGTGACCGGGGTTGACCTGAAGGCCCGGCTCGATCCCGAGCAGGTCGCGCAAATCCGCGCGGCCTGGCTCGATCACCATGTCCTCGCCTTCCCCGACCAGTTCCTCAGCGACGACGATCTGGAACGTTTTACGCTTGCAATGGGCGGGTTTGGCGAAGACCCGTTCTTCGCCCCGATCCCGGGCCGCGAGCATATCGCCGCGATCCGCCGCGAGGCTGATGAGCAAAGCCCCTTGTTTGCCGAAAACTGGCATGCCGACTGGTCGTTCCAGAAGTATCCGCCCGCCGGAACTTGCCTCAATGCGATCGATATTCCCCCGCTGGGCGGTGACACCTTGTTCGCCAACCAGCATATGGCCTGGGAAGCGCTAAGCACCGATCAGCAGGCCCGCTATGCCGACCTGGTCGCGATCCATTCGGCCAAGCTGCCCTATGCGCCCGACGGCACTTATGGCGCTAAGGACAAGGGCCGCTCGATGGACATCCGTCCCAGCGAAGCGGCCTTGGCCGAACAGACCCACCCACTGGTCCCGGCCCACCCCGAGACCGGGCGGCGCGGCTTCTATTCAACGCTGGGTTACATCATCGGCATCGAAGGCATGGCCCAGGCCGATGCGATCGCGCTGTTGATGGAATTGCAGCAATGGCAAGGTGACGCCCGCTTCACCTACACCCACAAGTGGGAGCCGGGCATGCTGATCATGTGGGACAACCGCTCGGTCCTGCACCGCGCGACCGGCGGCTATGATGGCTACCGGCGCGAGCTGCACCGCACCACGATCGCGGCCTGGCGGGGTTAGAGAAAAAGCCCTTCCCCGTTGGGGAAGGATTGGGATGGGGGTTCGACGCTGGCCTGGTACCCCCACCCCAACCCCTCCCCGCCGGGGAGGGGCTTACTGATTTGAGCTTTTCCTAAAACACCGCCGTACCGCCGTTCTTCTTGATACAGCTCTTGAGGAAGTTGTAGCCGTAGTTCGGCAGTGACTTGTGCGATTGCTGGATCTGGATCGGGCCATATTTCTTGCCCTCGAACTCGACCGTGACGGTAGTGCCGTCCTTGAGTGCGCTCAGCACCTGCAGCCCGTTCTTCGAATCTGTCCACCAGCCCAGGTACTTGTAGTAGTAGCCGCTCCGCAGCGAGCCTTTGTCCGACTTGATCCTGGTCTTGCCGAAAGTCAGCTTCACCGGCCCGCGGGTTTCCTGCATCTTGGGAGTGTTGATCGTACTCGGCAGCTTCGCCATGCCGACATTGACGTTGCCGTGCTCGGCCAGGACGCTGATTTCCAGCTCGGGCGCTTCGAGGTTGTCGGGATTGGTGGGCAAGAAGACATAGCACACCCCGTTGCGATCGTTGGTGCCGACGGTGATCTTGAAGCTTATGGTCTCGGCCGAAGCTGACGAGACGCAGCCAAGCGCCAAAAGGGCAATCACAAGTTTGCGCATGCCAATGTCTCCTTAGCAGTAGGGATTGCTCGACGAACACGACGAGGTGCCGCCCGAGTAGTAACTGATCGCGTTGTTGAAATTGTGCGTGTCATAGATCTGCGAAACCGATGGCCCGCCATAGGTGGGGGTCGGGTTGTAGCTGGTGGTGGGCGCGGTCCAGCTGCGCGAGAACATCGAGGCCGGGCTGTTCCAGAACTCGCGGCTCCGCCGCTCCCATTCGGCATACTGGGCCTGGCGGCGGGCATTTTCCTGGCGGATCGGTTCGTTCTTCATCGAGCGCAGGATCGCATCGGCCTTGCGGTCGCCGCGTGAGGCAGCGATCGCCATGTAGTTCATGCCCTTGTTCTGATCGACCGGGACATCGCCTCCGTACCAATAAGCCATGCCCATGAAGATCGCGGCCTCCACATGGCCAACCCGCGCGGCGTTCTCGAACAGGATCAGGCCATCCTTGCGACGTTCCAGCCCGAACACGCCGGGCAGCCCGTTGTACAACCAGCCGCCCAACAACCAGTCCGCATCTTCATTGCCTTCGCGCATCAGCCGGATCGCCGTGGCGAGTCCTTCTTGCCGTCCGCTGCCGCCTTCAACCATTGTCCGGGCCTGTTCAAGCTGCTTGACCGCCGCCGCAGCCGGGTTGATCGCCGGACGACTGGACTTGAGCCCGGAATTGGCCGCAGCCATCTTGCCAACCCGGCCACAAGACGCCTGCTCGCCTAGCGAACAGCCGCGTTCGAACAGGGCGAAAGCAACCGGTTGTTCTGCTTCGACCTGCCCGTATTCACCCGTGTAGATCAGCCCCAAAAGCAGGCAGGCCCTCCCCTCGCCCAGTTCGCAGCCGCGACGGGCAAAGTACATGCTCTCCTGAAAAGTTGTGGTCGCGCCTTGCTTGCCCAGCAGGAACAGGCGCGAGACATAAAAACAGGCCTGTCCGTCATTGGCCGAACACGATGCCGAGAGGTATTGTTCGCCGCGGTTGAGATCCGTCTTGCTGGTGGAGTCCGTCAGCCGCTCGCCGTGATAGGTGCACAGTCGCAGCTTGTCGCCCGAGGTATCGACACAGCCGATCCGCTCAAATTCGCTGGCCCGTGCCGCGCTGGCAGCAACACCCCAGCCGTTGCGATAGGCATCGGCCATGCCCATGCAGCCCCACGACTTGCGCGACTGGCAGGCGGGTTCGTAAAGTTTGATTGCCTCGGTCCGCGATGCGGCATCCTTGCGGCCATAGAACAGGCTGTTGGCGCGGTTGCGACAGCCCGTATCGTCTCCGCCCGCACAGGCCTTGGCCAACAGGGCATCTGACTGCTCCGATCCGCTTGGCGCAGCCGCTGCCTGGCTGACTGCCAGCGAAGCGCAGGCGGGCTGGTATTTGAGGGCATTGCAGCCGCGCTCAGCCTGCTGCTGGGCCATCACCGGCAGCTTGTAACCGGGCGTTCCTTCGCGCAGCATTTCGGCGGCCCGAACGCAGCCCACTCCAGCCCCCTTCTTGCAGGCCTCCATGAAATATCCGACTGCGGCGCGTTGATCGGCGCGAATGACCCCGAAGCCGGTTTCAAATGCCCTAGCCAGTTTCAGGCAGGCATCGGACTTGCCTTTCAGGCAGGCCAGCTCCCAATCGATCATTACTCCGCGAATGATGTAAGGGTAGTTCTGCCGCCCATCATAGACAAAGCTCTCGCGGCTGTTGTCATAACCGGTTGGCGGCTTGTCCTTGGCCTGCGCGGGCATGGCCAGCACAAGAGCAGCGAATATCAGAAAAAAGACGCGCAAATAGCCAAGCATTGAGCCAGCCCCAAAATCCAGGCGCGCGTCCTGAGCTTGTTATTACAAGAACTTGGGCGGCTGGCAAGTGGCTAAGCGGTCCGGGTTCTAAGCTCGCCGATCACCCCGGTGCAAATCAGGAACTGGCCGAAATAGTAGAGCGGCCAGATCAACAGATCAGGGATCGCGCTGCCCGCCAGAGGACCGATCCGCGCGAAGATCAGCAGATCCGACACCGCGAACATCACGGCCCCCAGCCCGACATTGTAACGCGAGAAGCTGCTGGTCCAGGCCGCCGCGGTCATGGCGCCAAGGCCGGTGGCATAAAGCGCCACGCCCGGCGCGGCCGCACGATCGCTCGGCAGCAGGAACGCGATAGCCGGGATCAGCACCAGGAACGCCAGCGCGGCGGCCTTCTGGCTGATGGTAAGCTTTGCCCGGCGGTGCCGCATGTACAAATGGATCGCAATCAGGTGCCCGATCAGAAAAGCGATCGCACCCCATTCAAGCTGCAGCTCGATCAACACGTCGCCCAGTGCTCCGAAGGCCATCACCACGGCGATCTGCCGCGAATCCGCGCCCGAGTGACGGACCATGGCATAGACCGCGAGCAGCGCCACGCCTGCGCCTTTCCAGGTCCATTCGAACAGGTCCGGCATGTTCCCCTGACGGATAAAGTAATAGCTGATCCCTGCCACCAGGCTGGCCAGGAGCCAGGGGCGTTGGTCGATCAGGGCGCGCTTGGGCATGGCGATTTCCTCTTCGCGGGCATGCTTGGCGTTTCCATTTGCCGCGCGCAAGGCTAGGCGGGCGCAGCATGGCATACGATGTCCACATTATCGGCGGCGGGATGGCCGGAAGCGAGGCGGCCTGGCAGCTCGCCCGGCGCGGGTTCAAGGTTCGCCTATCGGAAATGCGCGGCGCAGGAGATACTACGCCAGCACACCAGGGCGCGGGTCTGGCCGAACTGGTCTGCTCGAACTCGTTTCGCTCCGACGATCACGAAAACAACGCGGTCGGGTTGCTGCATCATGAGATGCGCCAGCTTGATTCGCTGCTGATGGCCGCGGCCGAAGTGGCCAAGGTCCCGGCCGGTTCGGCGCTGGCGGTCGACCGCGAGGTCTTTTCGGCCGAGGTCGAGCGGCAGCTCGCCACCCTCCCCTCGCTCGAAGTGGTGCGCGAACGGATCGACACCCTGCCCGCTGCCGGCCTGACCATCGTTGCCACCGGTCCGCTCACCGCCGCTTCACTGGCGGCCAGCATCGGCGCGGCGACCGGGGCCGAGAGCCTGGCCTTCTTCGATGCCATCGCCCCGATCGTCCACCACGACACGATCGACATGGACGTGGCGTGGAAGGCCGCCCGCTGGGATCGTGGTTCAGATATTGGGGGCGGCAAGGACTACATCAACTGCCCGATGAACCGCGAACAGTACCTCGCCTTCCACCAGGGCCTGCTCGATGGCGAGAAAACCGAGTTCCGCGAGTGGGAGGCCAATACCCCCTATTTCGAAGGCTGCATGCCGATCGAGGTGATGGCATCGCGCGGAGTCGAGACCTTGCGGTTCGGGCCGATGAAGCCGGTCGGGCTCGACAATCCGCACACCGCTACCGCTGAATTTCCGACCGGACGCTGGCCCTACGCGGTGGTCCAGCTGCGCCAGGACAACAAGCTGGGCACGCTGTGGAACATGGTCGGCTTCCAGACCAAGCTCAAGCACGCCGAACAGGTCCGCCTGTTCCGCACCATCCCCGGGCTTGAGAATGCCGAATTCGCGCGGCTGGGCGGGCTGCACCGCAACACCTTCCTCAATTCGCCGGTGCTGCTTGACCGGCAATTGCGGTTGAAATGCGCCCCGCACGTCCGCTTTGCCGGGCAGATTACCGGCTGTGAGGGCTATGTCGAGAGCGCTTCGGTTGGCCTGCTGGCCGGGCTGATGGCGGCTGGCGAGCTGGCGGGACGCGAATGGACCGCTCCGCCCCGCACCACTGCGCTGGGCGCGCTGCTGAGCCACATCACCGGCGATGCCGAAGCCGAGAGCTATCAGCCGATGAACATCAACTTCGGCCTGTTCCCGCCGCCCGGCGAGGACGTGAAGAAGAAGCAGCGCAAGCTCGCCTACACATCGCGCGCCAAGGCCGATCTCGCCGAGTGGCTGGCCTGATCAGCAGCGGCAGGCCGGTTTTTTGGCCGGCTTGGGCTTGGTCGCGGCAAATTCCTGGCGGGTCAGCGTGCTGTCGCCATTGCCATCGGCCTTCTTGAAACGGTTGGACGTGGCGACTGCCCATTCCTCGAAGCTGAGCAGGTTGTTGTGGTCGGTATCGAGCTTGCGGAACGCGGCCACCCGCGGCTGCAACATCTCGACCCGGCTGATGATGTTGTCGCGGTTGCGGTCGAGCCGGTTGAAGCGTTTCTCCTCGCGTCCAGCCTCGCTCATCCCCGGCGGCGCTGAACCGACCAGGCCATCGCCGTCTTCGCTAGGCAGTTCTTCAAGCGGCAAACCGCTTTCCTCCACTTCAGCCATCGGCGGTGGCGGCGGCGCGCTGGCATCGATCGAGGCCTGCCCTTGCCACCAAAACAGACCCGCTCCCGCAAGCAACAGCGCCGAAACGGCGCCTAGGACAATCCGGTTCATCGATCAGTCTCCAAGCAGCGGCGAGACTAGCTCAAATGCCCAGCAAGCCAAGCCGGAAAGCGGCGAGAATGTCGCGGCGGCGCGAAAGTAACGGCCGCTTGCCCTGCGAACGGATCGCCAGTTCGTGAAGCACCTTGAGCGGACGCAGACTGCGGGGCAATCTGACTGACCGCCAGCTAGCCTTGGCGGCAAGCGCCATGGCGGATTCGCGTTCGATTGGATCGCTGAGTCTGGTTGCCAGCTCGGCCAGGGCCCATTCGTGGCCGCAGCGCCGGGCCGGCTCGGCAAAGCGATCCGACCCGATCGCACAGGCCAGGGCTGAACAGGCGGCTCCGCGGGCAGCCGCAAAGTCCGCCAGCCGGTCCGCTGGAATGGGTTCTTCGCCCAGCAGCATTTCCCAGCCATCGGCCAGACACTGCAGGTCGCGGCCCAGATCGGGGAAACGCCCGATCAAGCCAAGCACCGGCTCGCCTTGCGACCGTTCCTGTGCCGGCTTTGCCAGCTCATCACGCCACCAGGCGAGCCGCAACTGACCGAGCATCGGCTCGCTGGTGCCGCGCACCAGATTGCCCAGCGCAGCATCCAGCGCGAACAGCGCCAATGTCGCATCGCGCGCCGACTTGGGGGCATAGGCCAGCGCCAGTCGCCGCTCGATCGGCAAGGTCGCAACAAGAGGGCGGAAATCCATCGCTTCAGCCTAGCGGCGCGGCCAACAAAATCAAAGCATGCCCGAGCCTTGCCGCGCAAGGACAACGCATTGTTAACCCTGAAACTTGAGAGAGCGGATACCACCTGCGTCTATAGGCAGGCTGTTCGGAACACATCGAGGGCACCATGCTCAGCACGATTCGTCGTATTATGACCGGCCTCAAGGCCAGCACCAGCGGCAACGCAACCCTGCTTGTTGCGCTTGGGATGCCGGTGCTGATCGGCAGTTCGGGGCTCGCCGTCGATGTCGCGCAATGGTACATGTGGAAGCAGGAACTGCAGTATGCGGTTGACCAGGCTGCGCTGGGCGGTGCCTGGGCGCGCAGTTCAACCTCGTCGCAGGGCAGCTATGTATCCCGGGCCCGGCAGGAATTCGGGGTCAATCTGGCGACGACGACAGGTGCCACCACCACCCCGTCGGTTACGTTGGGCAACTACAACGGCGGCTCGAACAACGCCGTGCGGGTCACCGCCAGCGCAACCCGCTCACTTCCCTTTTCGAACATGATCACCGGGCGGGCGACGACTGTTTCGGTCAGTGCCAGAGCGACCTTCTCGGTCGCGGCGACTTACAACGCGTGCATTCTGGCGGTCAATCCGGTCGAGAATCGCTCGGCCGTTTTCGGCAACGCGATCACCGGCGGATCGAACTGCGGGGTCGGCGCGTTGTCGGTCAGCGATCAGGCGATCTTTGAAACGGGCGATTCCGAAGTCGCGCTGGGCGATATCATCTCGGCCGGCGGGGTCGAGGATTCGTTTTCGAACAACGGCACGATCCACGAATATGTGTCCGGCTTGTCGGACCCATATTCGGGACTGTCCACGCCCAGCTCGGCCGGAAGTCCGTCGCGCACCTTTGAGTGCCCGACAGCGTCGACCGGCGTCACGACCTGGACCGCCGATCGATCTGTCCGGACCGTGACGACCTACCTCTACAAGAGGGGCAATCCGGTTGCCTCGGCCACGCCGCTTACCCTGACCTCGACGCAGACGGGGTATATGGCACCAAGCGACATCACGGCCGGTCCAACGAATGTCACCTTGTCCGTTGCGCCAACCGCCGGATCCAGCACCGTCGGCCCGACCACCGGCAGCTATTCCCATGTTGCCGGCACTGGCAGCAATCGCATCTGGCGGGCTACGGGAACGACGACCACCACGACGATTTCCAACGTGGTCGGCCCCATCACCACGGGTGCGTCCGATGGCATCGCCAGGCCGCTTCCGGGTGTTTACAGCAGCATTTCGATCACTTGCCCAACGGTATTCTCAAGCGGGATTTATTTCATCAGCGGCAACATCGATTTCGGCAACAACATGGCCGTGACCGGTTCGGACGTGATGTTCGTGATGACGGGTTCGGCCGGGAATGTCCGGATCAACTCAACCTCGAACGTAACCCTGAGCGGAATCTCGGCGGCCACGTTGCAGAACACCTATGGCTATTCCGCCAGCGACGCCAACAAATGGAAAAACATGCTGTTCTTTGACAAGAACAACTCCAGCGATTTCGATATCAACGGGAATGCCACCCTCGATTTCAACGGCATCCTCTACATGCCGTCACGCGAGGTGAAGATCAATGGCAACATGAGTGCCGGTAGCCGCTGTATCATGGTCGTATCGGACACGTTCTGGATCACCGGTTCGGCCAACCTCACCAACTTCTGCGCGCCAGACGGCGGTTCCGGCATGCAGATCGGCGACCAGAACGCAACCGTGAGGCTGATCGCATGAACCGGGCAACTGCAATGGTTTCAGCCCTCTATCGCGACGAACGCGGCGCGATGATGATCGAAACGGCGATCGTCGCGCCGGTGCTGGTGCTGATGAGCCTGGGGGCTTTCCAGGTTTCCCAGGTGATCGCCCGGCAGACCGAACTGCAAGGCGCCATGGCCGAAGCATCGGCCATCGCCATGACCGCTCTTCCGGCAACCACTGCCCAGCGCGCCGCGATGAAAGGCGTGATTGTGACTTCGACCGGCCTGGATGCCCAGAAAGTGGTTGTAACAGAAGCCTACCGCTGCGGTTCGGCAACGACCTATGTCAGTTCCGCCGATCAATGCGTCAGCACGAAAGTGGCCAACTATGTCAGAATCGAGCTGAACGATACCTACACGCCGGCCTGGGCCGAATGGGGTATTGGCGAGCCGATCCAGTTCAATGTCGATCGTTATGTGATGATCAGGCAGACGTGACCAACATGACCAAACTCCTCGCACAGCTTCATCAGGATCGCAGCGGATCCGTGATCGTGGAATTCGCGATCCTGGGGCCGGCCTTGCTGACAATGCTGTTTGGCGTCCTGCAGTTCGGCATCGGCATGCAGAACTACAATGCGCTCCGTTCGGTTTCTGCAGACGTCGCCCGCTATGCCGTGATCGATGCGCAGGATGCTGCGGCCCAGTCCGACATGACCCTGCGCGACACCAATACCGAGCTGGAAGCCTATGCCGAGGAAATCGCCGGGGCTGCGCCCTATGGTCTGCAGACCGATCGCCTGACCGTAACCGTCACCAGTGTCGTGACCCGCATCGATGAGGCCAGCGAACGGACCATCTCGCTGCAGTACAACGTCCCCTCGATGCTGGGCATGATCGGGATCGATTCGATTCCGATCACTTACACCCGTCCGGTATTCATCGCCTGACCCTGCTGGCCGCGGCCTCAAGGTCGCGGCCGGTTCCCCCGCCTTTGTTCGGACACGCTAGCCCGCTTTGGCTGCTCACTTTCTCACCAAGTTAACCATGTTCCTAAGCCAAGGGGTTACGCGCGTCGTCTAGGGTCTGGCAGAATTTCCGGAGATTCTATCCGTAATGGTCAAAGACCGTGCCTCCAATGCTCTGACCCGCGGCCTATCGCGGCTGCTGCGCGACCGCGCCGGCAACACGCTGGCGCTGATCGCGGCTGGCCTCTTGCCGCTGCTGGCGATGGTTGGCGGCGGGATCGACATGGGCCGCAGCTATCTGGCGCAAAGCCGGTTGCAGCAAGCCTGCGACGCGGGTGTGCTGGCCGCGCGCAAGAAGCTGGGTTCGGCGATAGTGGCCGATGGGATTGTCCCGGCCGACGTCGCGACGATCGGCGGGCGCTTCTTCAACCTCAACTTTCAAGACGGATCTTACGGCACCGAGAACCGCGATTTCGAAATGACGCTGGAGACCGATTACGCGATTTCGGGCGCGGCCACGGTCGATGTGCCGACCACGATAATGACCCTGTTCGGCTATACCGAGATGCCGATCAGCGTATCGTGCGAAGCGAACCTGAACTTCTCGAACACCGACATCATGTTCGTGCTCGACACCACCGGGTCGATGCGGCAACAGAACGAAGGTGACGAAAAGTCTCGGATCGACGTTCTGAAAGACGTCGTCCGGTCTTTCCACACCCAAATCGAGGGCAGCAAGAGCCCGGGCACCCGAGTGCGGTATGGATTTGTGCCCTATTCCGTAAACGTCAATGTCGGCTCGCTCCTGGAAAATGACTGGGTCGTCAACGACTGGACCTACCAGTCGCGCGAGGACTTTGGAACCGAGCCCGGTGAAATTGGCGACTATACCTACAATGCCAACTGGACCTATGTTTCGGGCACAATGGACACCACTGTTGTCGGCGGCTACCTTGCGACCTATCATCCCAACGGGGGTGAAGCCGCAACCGCCTATTGGTCGTGCGATACGCCTCCTCCCGCCTCGACTGCAACGTCTTCCTACACATTGCTGTCTACCACCTCCGAAGCCTATCCAGGCCCGCCGGCCGGCACCAAGACCGTCAAACACTACAGCGGGCTCTACAATGGTGACAGCTTCTGGGTGGAACAAGCGGGGACAACCTGCGTTGTCAAGCGGACCCGCTATGCCAATTATCTGGAAGAATTTGACCAAATAACAATACCATACACAAAAACTGTGCTCAAGTACCGCTATGCGGCCATTCCCCGCGACGTCAGAAACTGGCGCTCGGAGAGCAATGGCTGCATTGAAGAACGCGATACCTATGAAATCGACGACTGGGACACCGTCGATCTCACGCGTGCGCTCGATCTCGATATCGACCTGGTGCCCACCGCCGGAAACGCCGCTACCCAATGGCGACCCCAGTATCCCGGCGTCATCTACGAGCGCTCGCTCGACTCGAGCGGTGATGGTTCGTTTACCGTCGATCCGGTCGTCACCACCGATGCCTGGTTCTTTCGACCAAACAGCATTGCAAGCCTCGTCGCGTGCCCGGCACCTGCGCGCAAGCTTGCGGAGATGGACACGACTGCGCTCAACGGTTTTCTGGATACAATCACGCCTGCTGGAGCTACCTATCATGACATTGGCATGATCTGGGGCGGGAGGCTGCTTTCGCCGACCGGGCTGTTCGCCGCCGAAAATGTCGATATCGACGGCAAAGCCACCAGCCGTCACATGATTTTCCTGACCGATGGTGAAACAGCCCCACGCGACATCGCCTATGGCGCTTACGGGATCGAACCGCTCGATCGCAGGCGCTGGTCTGAAGCCTCGTCGAAAAACCTGACCGAAGTGGTCGAAGGACGCTTCGGGGTAGCCTGCGAGGAAGTGAAGAAGCGCAACATCACGGTCTGGGTGATCGCTTTCGGCACCGACATGAACCCGATCATGACGGAATGTGCTGGCCCCGGCCGATTCTTCGTAGCCTCCAATTCGGCCGAGTTGCAGGATGTGTTCAGCAAGATCGCCGCGCAGATGGGCGATCTGAGAGTATCGAAATGATCCGCCATCCGCGCCACCTGCTGCGCGACCAGAGCGGCGTGACCGTGATCGAGTTCGCGATGATCGCGCCGATGCTGTGCGTCATGCTGTTCGGCCTCTTCGACCTTTCGCACAACATGTACACCGCTGAAATGCTGCAGGGGGCGATCCAGAAAGCGGCGCGCGATTCGACTATTGAGGGCGCGGCCGGCAATAACGCCGCGCTGGACGCGATCGTCACCAGGGCGGTCCAGGCCGTAGCCCCCAATGCCACGCTGGGTTTCTCGCGCAAGGCCTATACCAATTTCACCGATGCGGCCCGGCCCGAAGACTATACCGACGTCAACGCCAACGAGACCTGTGACGCAGGCGAACCCTTTGAAGACGCCAACAACAACGGCAACTGGGATCTTGATCCGGGGACCGCCGGCTTTGGCGGCGCGCGCGATGCGGTGCTGTACAGCGTGACGGTCAACTACAAGCGCGTTTTCCCGATCGCCAAGTTCATCCCTGGCCAGAGCGATGACTTCACGCTGGTCGCCAACACGGTTCTGCGCAACCAGCCCTACGGCCAGCAGAATTCCCCACCTACGCCGCCGATGGGGAATTGCACGTGACCCCCGCCTTGTTCTTGCGCCGTCTGCTGCGCCAGCGCTCTGGCGTGGCGATGACCGAATTCGCGCTGGGCGCGCCGTTCCTGCTGATGGCCGGGCTGTGGGGCGCCGAAATTGCCAACTATGCACTGGTGAACATGAAAATCAGCCAGCTGGCCGAACATATCGCCGACAATGCCAGCCGGGTGGGCGACACCAGCACGCTGGAAAACCGCAAGATCTATGAAAGCGATATCAACGAGGTGATCTATGGCGCGCAGGTCCAGGGCGGCAGCGGGATCGACCTCTACGACAATGGCCGGGTTTTTATCTCAAGCGTCCAAGTCGATGAAGCAAGCAACCAGTACATCCATTGGCAGCGCTGCCGCGGGGCCAAGGCGGTCAATTCCAGCTATGGCATAGCCGGGGCCAATCTGGGCAGCGCAGGGATCGGCCCGGCCGGCGAGGAAGTGACAGCCGAGCCCGAAGACGCTGTGGTCTTTGTCGAGATCAACTACACCTACCAGCCCTTGGTCTCCGCCCGGTTCCTCGGCAGCCTCGACATCCAGTCAATCGCCTCGTTCACGGTCCGCGATGACCGCGACCTGGCCCAGATCTACCAACGCGATGCCTCAAACCCCGATCCGGTCCAGAGTTGCTCTTCCTATCAGGGCAACGCTGCAATCAGCTCGGACGGCGGCTTCAGCTAACGATAGCAGACCTTGCGCACCGCCGCGGCAATCCGCGCCGCGTCGATCAGCGCGGCCTTTTCCAGGTTGGCGGCATAGGGCAATGGCACGTCTTCATCGCAGACCCTGAGCACCGGCGCGTCGAGGTGGTCGAAGCCGTCTTCCATGCAGATCGCCATGATTTCGGACGCGATCGAGCATTGCGGCCAGCCTTCCTCGGCCACCACCAGGCGGTTGGTCTTGGCCAGCGAGGTCAGCACCGCCTCGCGGTCAAGCGGGCGCAGGGTACGCAGGTCGAGCACTTCGGCATCGATCCCCTCACCCGCCAGCAGCTCGGCCGCCTCAAGCGCCAGGCCGACGCCGATCGAGTAGCTGACGATCGTCACGTCGCGCCCCTCGCGCATGATCCGGGCCTTGCCGATCGGCAGGACGTGGTCATCAAGCTCGGGTAATTCGAAGCTGCGGCCATAGACCAGTTCGTTCTCGAGGAAGACCACCGGGTCCTCGCTGCGGATCGCGGCCTTGAGCAGCCCCTTCGCGTCCGCCGCGTCATAGGGTGCGATCACGATCAGCCCGGGGACATTGGCGTACCACGGACCATAGTTCTGGCTGTGCTGCGCCCCGACCCGGCTGGCGGCGCCGTTGGGGCCGCGGAACACCACCGGACAGCGCATCTGCCCGCCCGACATGTAATTGGTCTTGGCGGCCGAATTGATCACGTGGTCGATCGCCTGCATCGCGAAGTTGAAGGTCATGAATTCGACGATGGGCCTGAGGCCCCCCATCGCCGCGCCCGCACCGATCCCGGCAAAGCCGTATTCGGTGATCGGGGTATCGATCACCCGCTTGGGCCCGAACTCCTCGAGCAGCCCCTGGGTGACCTTGTAGGCACCCTGGTACTGCGCCACTTCCTCACCCATCACGAAGACGCGGGCATCGCGGCGCATTTCTTCGGCCATCGCATCGCGCAACGCCTCGCGCACGGTGGACTGGCGCATCTGGGTGCCGGCGGGCACTGCGGGGTCAGTGGCCCGCGCCTTTGGTGCCGGTGGTGTGACCGTGGAGTGACTGGTTGGTAACGGTGCGGGCTGTGCAGCTTCATGCTCGGCAGCGGGCTGTGCAGCCGCATCACCAGCCTCGCCAATCACCGCGATCACCGTGCCAACTTTCACCCCCTCGGTGCCTTCGGCCACCAGGATCCTGCCGATCACGCCTTCATCGATCGATTCGAATTCCATCGTCGCCTTGTCGGTCTCGATCTCGGCCAGGATGTCACCCGATTTGACCGCGTCGCCTTCCTTGACCAGCCACTTGGACAGCGTCCCCTCTTCCATCGTCGGGGACAGCGCGGGCATTTTGAGTTCGATTGCCATCAGTAGCTCTCCACCAGCACGTCGGTGTAGAGTTCGGGCATGTCGGGCTCCGGTGAATTTTCTGCGAAATCAGCAGCTTCATTGACCTTGCTGCGAATCTGCTTTTCCAATTCCTTGAGCCGGTCCTCGGCGATGCCGCGTTTGAGCAGCTCGGCCTTGGCGGCGTCGATCGGGTCGTGTTTGTCGCGCATCTCCTGCACTTCTTCGCGCGATCGGTATTTGGCCGGATCCGACATCGAGTGCCCGCGATAGCGGTAAGTTATGAGCTCCATCAGCACCGGACCCTTGCCCGCACGCACGTGGGCGACGGCAACTTCGGCAGCAGACCGCACTTCCAGCACATCCATCCCGTTGACGCTGATTCCCGGGATCCGGAAGGCTGTCCCGCGGCGGTGGAAATGGGTTTCGGCCGATCCGCGCTGGACCGCAGTGCCCATCGCATAGCCGTTGTTTTCGACCACGAACACGATCGGCAGGTTCCACAGCGAAGCCATGTTGAACGCTTCATAGACCTGGCCCTGGTTGGCCGCGCCATCGCCGAAATAGGCCATGCACAGCCCGCCATCCTCACGGTACTGGTGGGCAAAGGCCAGACCCGCCCCCAGCGGCACTTGCGCGCCGACGATGCCGTGCCCGCCATAGAATTTGTGGTCGGTCGAGAACATGTGCATCGATCCGCCCTTGCCGCGCGAAATCCCCGCGCCGCGCCCGGTCAGCTCGGCCATGATCACCTTGGGATCGATGCCATAGGCCAGCATGTGCCCGTGATCGCGGTAGCCGGTGATCACGCTGTCCTTGCCGCCATCGAGCGCCGATTGCAGCCCGACCGCGACCGCTTCCTGGCCGATGTAGAGGTGACAAAAGCCCCCGATCAGCCCCAGCCCGTAAAGCTGCCCGGCCTTTTCCTCAAACCGGCGGATCAGCAGCATCTGCTCGTAGAAAGTCAGCAGCTCTTCGTCGCTCGCCGCATATCTCGGGCTGGCGTCGTGGGCATTCTGCAGGCTGCGCAGCGCGAAAGCTTCTTCGCCGGCAGCGGCCTTGCTGGGCGTTTTGGTCTTGGCCAAGTGGGGCTCCCCTGGGGTTGGAACGCTGGAGCCAAGCCTATAGGACCAGTTTGCCCTAAGGGAAACCGCTCCCATACGTATTTCGGCAAGGAAATGATGCTGCCTGTCAGGCGGACCGATTGCGGACGGGCCAGCTCAGTCGAGCAGCAGGACCATCTCGTCAGGATTGACCACGTTGAGGTTGGTCCGCAGCAATTGCCCTGCCAGGTCGGGATCGACATGATTCGGGTCGAGCAGTGCAACACGGTTCTTGATGACTTTGGTTTCCGCCGAAAGCTGCTGCAGTTCCTTCTGGCGTTCAATCAGCAAGCGGCTGTTTTCACTCCAGGAAATAACGCCGCTGGGGCCAAACAGGACCCAGGCACCCATCACCAGCAGGCACAACAGGGCGACGCCTTGCGTCAGCCGCTCATTCGCCAGTCTTGGAGTCCCCCGCCCATTCATGGTTAACACTAGAATCACAATTGATTCAGCAGTTCAACCCCTAAGTTTGAAATTGTATGCAAGATGCGACGAGCGGAGATTCCACAGGCTTGTTCACAAGCGGTCTTAAGTGGGGATTTTGGGAGTGGTGCGCCCGACGGGATTCGAACCCATGGCCCCCAGATTAGGAATCTGGTGCTCTATCCTGCTGAGCTACGGGCGCGCCAAGGTTTCCATAAGCAGGCTTGCCGCGCTGCGCAATCAGTTGAGTTCGTCGGGCGCCGCGACCGGGAATGGCAGCGGCATCAGGGCAATGCCCTCGTCTAGCAATTCCTTGGCTTCCTGCGCCGTAGCCTGGCCGTGGATCGTTTCGGTTTCCGTTTCGCCATAATGCATCTTGCGCGATTCATCGGCGAAGCCCTTGCCGACCCAGCGCGATTGCTTGAGCGCTTCAGCCTGCATGGTCGCCAGTTTGACCATCATTTCCTTCGCTTCGGCAGGCAATTCGCCGCCGACCATGGGTTGCGGTGTGGCAGTCGGCGCTGATAGCTGGTTGCCCTTGCGCCCAACATTGGGTGCCATGACCGCCTTGGCAACATCGCTGCTGCCGCAATGCGGGCAACTGACCAGTCCACGCTCCTGCTGCGCGGCAAAGTCTTGCGAGCTGGCAAACCAGCCTTCGAAGCGGTGGCTAAGGGCCCGGCATTCAAGATCGAAGACAATCATGTCAGCCAATCATGTGGCGATTTGCCGCTTGTTTGCAAGGCAGGGGACTTGCGCGCGCACCGCAGCGATCCGGGCTGGGTCAAGCTCGGCAAAGCTCATCCCCGGAGCGCCGCCGCCCATGTCGAGCAGCACTTCACCCCAAGGATCGACCACCAGACTATGGCCGTAGGTTTCGCGGCCATCGGCATGCAGGCCGACCTGGGCGGCGCTGATCACATAGGCGGTCGCCTCGATCGCGCGGGCGCGCTGCATGACGTGCCAGTGGGCCTGTCCGGTCGGCACGGTGAAGGCAGCGGGGATCGTAATCAGATCGCACCCGGCCCGGCCATAGGCTTCGAACAGCGCGGGAAAGCGCAGATCATAACAGACCGTCAGCCCCAGCCGCCCCAGCGGAGTTTCGACGGTTACCGGCCCTTCGCCGGGGGCATAGGCACTGGATTCGCGCCAGCTTTCGCCGCTCGCCAGATCGACATCGAACATGTGGATCTTGTCATAACGGGCAACCACATCGCCGCTCGAGTCGATCACGAAAGCGCGGTTGGCCCAGCGCCCGTCCTCGCGCAGCACCGCCATGCTGCCGATCGTGACCCAGATCCCCGCTCCTGCCGCCGCCTCGCGGACTTTGGCCAGAAAGCCGCTGGCGTCCTCAGCCACAACACTGCCGCGCGCGCGTTCGCGGTCGCGGTCGACCAGCGCGGACATTTCGGGCGTAAACAGCATCGAAGCTCCGCCCATCGCCGCAGCCCCGATTGCCCCGACGACGGATTCCGCGTTGGCCTCGGGATCGATTCCCGAGCACATCTGCAGCAAGGCGATACGCTTTGGCATCAAAGGCCCAGCAGGGGATCCAGCTTACCGGCGCGGTCGAGCGCTTGCAGCTCATCGCATCCGCCCACGGCCTGATCGCCGATCAGGATCTGCGGGACGGTCATCGCGCCTGGAACGCGCTCCCGCATCTCAGCCCTTTTCGGCCCACCCAGCGTGATGTCGTACTCCTCGTAGGCCACACCTTTGCCGTCGAGCAGCGCCTTTGCGCGCACGCAAAAGGGGCAGCCCCACTGGGTGTAGATCTCGACTTTCGGGGTGGTCACGCTTGGCTCCTCTTGAAACCTGGCCGGGCTATCATACATCGGTGACGGTGTCATGGTCCGCAAGGAGATGGCACCATTCGCGGGACGCCGGTTTCGGGTCCCACTATTGCACGATTGCTCACAAAGAGGATTGAGCCGATGAACCGTTTTGATTTCACTCCCTATCGCCGCACCATGGTCGGCTTTGACCGGCTGTTCGACCTGCTTGAGAACCAGGGCCGGATGAACAGCGGTGACAATTACCCCCCGTTCAACATCGAGCGCCGCAGCGAAGATTCGTACCGGATCACCCTGGCGGTGGCCGGCTTCAAGCCCGCGGATATCGAAATTACCGCCCAACAGAACCTGCTGGTGGTCCAGGGCAGGAAGGGCGAAGACGCATCCGCCGGTCAGTTCCTTCACGTCGGGATCGCCCAGCGCGGGTTTGAGCGCCGCTTCGAACTGGCCGACTATGTCCGGGTCGAGGATGCCAACATCGAAGACGGCCTGCTGGCGATCGACCTGGCCCGCGAAGTACCCGAGGCGATGAAGCCCAAGAAGATCCCGGTCGGCACCCAGAAGGTGCTGAGCGTGGTCAAGGACAGCGACGAGAGCGCTGCGGCCTAGCCGCAACCAGCTCAACCTGAAACGAATTGGGGGCGGGGCTTTTGGCCCCGCCCCCACGACGCTTTCGCGCCGCCTTGTCTTTTCATAATCGTCCGGGTCGCAGAAGACGATCACAGCCGACAAGCCCATATTTGCGGTTGCATCGCAAACCGCACGAAAGCAGACTGTGCTGATTGTACCGGTTTCCCGGCAACAATCCCGCAACGGACAGGGTTGATATTGCCCTTACAGCGACGCTGCGAAAAGGCCCTATCTTGCCCTGACTCGCCCCAGTTGCGATTCGCTGTCAGTGGCTGCTCGCTATCGTTTTCTTGCGTCATTGTGCAAGAATTTTCGCGACTTTCGGCCGTCTCTTTCGACGACCGCACAACCAGGGGAGGCTAACCCCCTGAAACCATTGATCAGACCAGCCGCGCCTGTTGCAGCGCGGCAGCAATGAACCCGGCGAAGAGCGGGTGGGGATCGAACGGCCGGCTCTTGAGCTCGGGATGGAACTGGACGCCAACAAACCATGGATGGTCGGGCCGCTCGACGATTTCGGGTAGCAGCCCATCGGGCGACATGCCCGAGAACACCAGTCCGCCCTTCTCGAGCGCCTCGCGGTAGGCACCGTTGACTTCGTAGCGGTGGCGGTGGCGCTCGCTGATGCTGGTCGCTCCGCCGTAGATCGCCGAAACGTGGCTGTTGCCGGCCAACTTTGCTTCATAGGCACCCAAGCGCATGGTCCCGCCCAGATCAGTATCGGCGCCGCGCTGCTGCAGGCCTTCGGGGCTCATCCATTCGGTGATGATCCCTACCACCGGTTCGTCGGTCGGGCCGAATTCGGTTGAGCTGGCGTCGGGGATCCCGGCGGTGTTGCGCGCGCCTTCGATGCAGGCCATCTGCATGCCCAGGCAAATCCCGAAGAACGGCACCTTGCGTTCGCGGGCAAAGCGGACCGCAGCGATCTTGCCTTGAGTGCCGCGCACTCCGAACCCGCCGGGCACCAGGATCGCGTGCATCGGCTCAAGCCGGGTGACGATTTCCTCGTCGCCTTGCTCGAACAGCTCGGCGTCGATCCACTTGATGTTGACTTTGACCCGGTTGGCCATGCCGCCATGGACCAAAGCTTCGTTGAGGCTCTTGTAGGCATCGGGCAAGCCGACGTATTTGCCCACTACCCCGATTGTCACTTCGCCTTCGGGGTGCTGGTAGCGATCTACGATGTCTTCCCAGATGGAAAGATCGGGCGCCGGACTGGTCAGGCCGAAATGGTGCAACACTTCGGCGTCGAGCCCTTCAGCATGATACTGCAGCGGCACCGCGTAGATGCTGCTGGCATCGAGTGCCTGGATCACCGCTTCTTTGCGCACGTTGCAGAACAGCGCGATCTTGCTGCGCTCGTTTTCGGGCAGCGGATGCTCGCAGCGGCACAGCAGCATGTCAGGCTGCACGCCCAGGCTGGTCAGTTCGCGCACCGAGTGCTGGGTCGGCTTGGTCTTGAGCTCGCCCGCAGCTGTCACATAAGGCACCAGCGTTACGTGGATCGAGCACGACTGTTCGCGCCCCAGCTCGTTGCGCAGCTGGCGGATCGCTTCGATGAATGGCAGACCCTCGATATCGCCGACGGTTCCGCCGATCTCGCACAGCACGAAATCGAGGTCGTCGGTATCGTCGAGCGCGAATTGCTTGATCGCGTCGGTGACGTGCGGAATCACCTGGACCGTCGCCCCCAGATAGTCGCCGCGGCGTTCCCTGATGATGATGTCGCGGTAAATCCGCCCGCTGGTGATATTGTCGGCCTGGCGGGCCGAGACGCCGGTGAAGCGTTCGTAGTGGCCAAGATCGAGGTCGGTTTCCGCCCCGTCGTCGGTCACGTAGACTTCGCCGTGCTGATAGGGGCTCATCGTCCCCGGATCGACGTTCAGATAGGGATCGAACTTGCGGATGCGGACCTTGAATCCGCGCGCCTGCAGCAGCGCTGCCAGGCTTGCCGCCATGAGTCCTTTGCCAAGCGAGGAGACCACGCCGCCGGTGATAAAAATGAACCGCGCCATGGGAGTCGGGCCTTAAGCCGTATGGGGGGATGTGGGCAAGCGCCCATTGCGGCAATCCACAGCCACGCGCGAAAAATCGCGCCGAACCGTTGCTGAAAGCCGAGGGCTACTTGGTAGCGGGTGCGGCTGGTACCGGTCCGCCGGCAGGAGCGCCGCCAGGGACAGTGGCGGGCTGAACAGCGCCGGCACCGCCAAGCGGATCGATCGGCGCGGCCGGAGCCTGCTGAACCGGGGCGGTCCGCTGAAGCGTGTCATCGATCGTGCGGTTGCCGCTCGAACGGGTCGCCAAGGCCGCCAGGACGATCGAAAGCACCACAAACAGTATCGCCAGGATCGCGGTCAGCCGGGTCATGAAATCGGCCGCGCCGCGCGCCGACATCAGCCCTGCCGGGCTCCCTCCGGTGCCCAGCCCGCCGCCTTCCGACTTCTGCATCAGGATCACGCCGACCAGCAGCGCGGCGACGATCGCCTGGGTAACGGTCAGAAAAATGAACAGCGACATGGAATTTCCGCGAATTGTGGTGCTGGCGGGCATCTAGGCGCGCCGAGCCGATTGTGCAAGGTCCGCAGGCTCAGTCTTCGCCCGGACCAGCCGCGGCCGATACAATCGTCAGAAAGCTGTCGGCGGTCAGGCTGGCACCACCAACCAATGCCCCGCCCACTTCATCGGCACCCAGCAGTTCGGTGGCATTGCCGGCGTTGACCGAGCCGCCGTAAAGGATCCTGATCTCGCTCCCGGCCTCGCCGAACAGCTCGACCAGCTTGGCCCGAATCGCCCGGTGCATCGCGCCGATATCCTCGATCGAAGGGACCCTGCCGGTTCCAATCGCCCACACCGGTTCATAGGCCACGGTTAGCTGCGCTCCCGCGCCTTCGCCTTGCGGCACGGATCCGGCAATCTGGCCGGTCACCACCTTTTCAGCCTTGCCGGCATCGCGCTGTGCCTCGGTTTCGCCGACACATACGATCGCGTCCAGTCCGGCGGCCAAAGCGGCTTCGGCCTTGGCCCTCACTGCGGCATCGTCCTCACCGTGCATCGCCCGGCGTTCGCTGTGCCCGACGATCACGAAGCTCGCCCCGGCATCGCCCAGCATTGCCGCAGAGACGTCGCCGGTATAGGCACCGGCGCTCTGGGCATGGCAATCCTGCCCGCCCACCGTGACCGCCTCGGCCGCCTCGCTGATCGTCTGGATCAGCGTGGACGGGGGGGCGATCCCCACCTGCACACCTGGATGGCGGGCCGCACCCCGATCGATCGCGCGAGCTTCGGCCAGCATGGCGCGAGTGCCGTTCATCTTCCAGTTGCCGACGATATAAGGGCGCAGAGCCATTGCTTTGGTGTTCCTCGCTGAACATTCTTAGCCTGCTTCTGCGGCAGGCCGGTCTTCCGCGCGGTTAGACACGCGCGGGGCGACTTGTCAAAGCCCTTGCGATGAGTTCTGCCGATCGGGGAAGCTGCACGCCTCCCCCATTGCCTGCGGGGTCAATGGTCCTTAAAGCGCCGCATGATTGCGTGCCAAGTGCGGCACAGGCGACACTTTGATACTGGCGACAGACCCATGATCCAGACATTCCGAAGTTTTTTCGATTCGAAGTTCGGCGTCGGGCTGACCCTGGCATTTCTGGCACTGATCGCGCTGGCTTTTGCCGGTGGTGATATTGCCGGAACCGGGGGTTTAGGAGCCTTTTCAAGCGGCTCCAAGATCGCGTCGGTCGGCGATGACAACATCACCGCGACCGAAATGGATGGACATGTCCGACGGATACTCGACCGGCTGCAGCGCGACAACCAGCGCCTGACGATCAAGGAGTTCCTGGCCAACGACGGCCTTGAAGAAGTTCTGTCATTCGTGATCAACAACAAGGCCGGCCTGCAATGGGGCGAAAAGTACGGTATCCATATCGGCGACCGCTTGATCGACAGCGAAGTGGCCAAGGATCCGCGGGTCCAGGGTCCTGACGGCAAGTTCGACAAGCTGCTTTACCAGCAGATACTGAGCCAGCGGCAGATGACTGACGAGGAATTTCGCGAGGAACTGGCCGAGCAGCTGGTGGCGCGCCAGTTGCTGGGATCGACCGCGATCGGGCTCAAGGTGCCGCAGAAGATCGTGCGCCGCTATGCCGCTGTGGTGACCGAGCGCCGCAAGGGCGCGATCGTGCTGCTGCCGCCCGCCGCCTTTGCTCCGGCCGCCATGCCAAACGACGCCGAGATCCAGGCCTGGTACGCCAGCCACAAAGCCGATTACCAGCTGCCCGAACGCCGCTCGATCCGCTATGCGATCTATACCGATGCGGTGATCAAGGATGTGCCCGCGCCGAACGACGCCGAAGTCGCCGCGCGCTACAATGCCGGCAAGGCCAAGTATGCCGCCACTGACAAGCGCAAGCTCTCGCAAGTGATCCTGCCGACCGAGGCTGCGGCCAAGCAGGTGCTGGCCGACCTGGCCGGCGGCAAGACGCTGGAAGTTTCGGCCCGCAGCAAGGGGCTGGCGGTGGCCGCGCTCGGCAGCGTGACCAAGGAAGCCTATGCGCTGCAAAGCTCGGCCGACGCCGCCAGTGCCGTGTTCGCAGCGGCCAACGGCAAGGTGGCCGGACCGTTCAAGGCTCCGCTGGGGTGGATCGTTGTCCGCGTCGATGGCCGCGAGGCCACGCCCGGCAAGTCACTCGACCAGGTCCGGCCCGAACTGTTCAAGGAATTGAGCGAGCTCAAGCGCCGCAATGCGATCATTGAATTCTCCAGCCGGATCGAAGACGAAATGAGCGGCGGCGCCAGCCTGACCGATGTCGCCAAGGAACTGGGCCTCGAAGTGCTCGAAACCGCGCCGCTGACCGCCGATGGTTCGGTTTTCGGCCAGCAAGGTGCTGCGGCCCCGGCGCTGCTCGCGCCCGTGCTGCCGACCGCTTTTCAGCTCGACGGGCCGGGTTCGCCGCAGCTCGCCGAGGTTGAACCCGGCAAGACTTTCGTGCTGTTCGATGTTGGCAAGCTGACCGCCGCAGCCCCGGCGCCGCTGACCGAAATCCGCGCCCGCGTTGCCGAGGACGCCCGCATCGCCAAGGGCGAGAAAGCCGCCGAAGCCGCCGCGCGCAAGCTCAAGGCGCAGATCGAAAAGGGCGTGCCCATCGGGGTCGCGGTCGCCTCGATCGGTGTCTCCCTGCCCCCGGTCGACAATGTCGACATGGACCGCCAGAAGCTCCAGCAAATGGGCCAGAATGTGCCGCGCCCGCTGCTGGTGCTGTTCAGCACTGCCAGGGGCAAGGTCACCCTGATGCAGGGCCCGCGTCAGCGCGGTTGGTATGTGGTGACCGTGACCGAGGTCATTCCCGGCCAGATCCCCGAAAACGACGAGCGCCTGAAGGGCCTCAGTGCAGATCTCGAAGAGGCACAATCGGGCGAATACGGCGATCAGATGCGCTCTGCCTTTCGCGGCGAAGTCGGCTCGACCCGCAATCCCGAAAACGTCAAGAAGCTGCAAAACCAGCTCTTGGGCGGCAATTGACCCGCGGTGAGCGCCCAGGCTGAAAATCGGGCGGCAGCCGCCGCCGCACTGGGCGAGGGCAAGGCCGGGGTTATCTGGCGGCGATTGATCGCCGATTGTGAAACCCCGGTGGGGGCCGCAGCCAAGCTGATGGTCGAAGGGCGCGGGGACTACCTGCTCGAATCGGTCCAGGGCGGCGAAGTGCGCGGGCGATACAGCCTGCTCGGGCTCGATCCCGATCTGGTGTTCCGGGCGCGCGGCAATGCTGCCGAGATCAATCGCACTTGGCGGCACCACCGCGACGCGTTTGAGGCCCTGCCCCTTGGCAGCCTGGCCGAACTGCGCGCGCTGGTCGAGCAATGCCGGTTCGAGGTTCCTGCTGCCCTGCCCCCGGCCTTGGCCTGTCTGGTCGGTTATTTTGGCTACGAAACCTACGGCCTGATCGAAAAACTGCCGCGCCCGCCGGAAAACCCGCTGCACTTGCCCGACATGCTGTTCGTGCGGCCCGCGCTGGTGCTGATTTTCGACCGGCTGAGCGATGAGCTGTTCGCGGTTGCCCCGGTCTGGCCGGGAAGCGGGTCGGCCGAAGCCGCGCTCGATGCAGCCGAAGACCGGATCGATGCCGCACTGCGGCGCTTGGGCGAACCGCTGACCGAAGCGGTGCTTGATGCCACCCTGCCCGAACCGGTGCTGCAACCGGTCATGGCCCCAGGCCAGTACCGCCAGATGGTGCTGCGCGCGAAGGACTACATCGCGGCGGGCGATATCTTTCAGGTGGTGCTGGCGCAGCGCTTCACCTGCCCCTTCACCCTGCCCCCGCTGGCGCTGTACCGCGCGCTGCGCCGGGTCAACCCCTCGCCGTTTCTCTATTTCCTCGACCTGCCGGGCTTTGCCTTGACTGGCTCGAGCCCGGAGATCCTGGTCCGGGTGCGCGACGGCGAAGTCACCATCCGCCCGATCGCCGGGACTCGTCCGCGCGGCAAGAGCCCCGAGGAAGACCGCGAGAACGAGGCCAGCCTGCTCGCCGATCCCAAGGAACGCGCCGAACACCTGATGCTGCTTGACCTCGGCCGCAACGACGTTGGCCGGGTCGCCAGCACCGGCTCGGTCAGGGTCACCGAAAGCTACTCGGTTGAGCGGTATAGCCACGTGATGCACATCGTCTCAAACGTGGTCGGCCAGCTCGACAGCGCCCAGCACGACGCGATCGACGCAGTCTTTGCAGGCTTCCCCGCCGGCACTGTCAGCGGCGCGCCCAAGGTCCACGCCTGCGAAATCATCGCCGAACTCGAACCCGAAACCCGCGGAGCCTATGCCGGCGGCGTCGGTTATTTCGCCCCCGACGGCAACCTCGACAGCTGCATCGTACTGCGCACCGGGGTGGTCAAGGACGGTGTCCTGCATGTCCAGGCCGGGGCCGGAATCGTCGCCGACAGCACTCCCGAATACGAACAGCGCGAATGCGAGGCCAAGGCCGGTGCACTGATCGCGGCGGCCAGGGAGGCTGTACGGGTGGCGGGCGAAGCGGGCTTCGGGCAGTGAGCCACTACTGGGGAGCCCTCGAAAGCTTCTCCTTCGGCGATTCTCCGGAGATGGCCGAGCGCTTGCTGGCTTTCGTACTGGGCGGTTCGAAGCGCGCTACTTGCTGGTCCGTTGCTGACGGCCAGCAAACCCATATCGGCAAGCAGATGGTGGTGCTCGACGGCGCCGGAAAGCCCCGCGCTGTCGTTGAGACCATCGAACTCGAACAGCGCCGGTTCTGCGATGTCGATTGGCAATTCGCGCTCGATGAAGGCGAAGGCGACGAGACGCTGGAGGACTGGCGGCGCGGGCATCGCGGCTACTTTGAGCGAAATGGTGGCTTCGATCCCGAAATGGTGCTGTGGTGCGAACGATTCAGGCTGGTCGAGGTGATCGGCGACTAGGAGAGCGGCGATGGCGGGCAAGCTAGCATTGGTAACGGGGTGTTCGACCGGGGTTGGCCTGCACACCGCCATCCGCCTGGCCGAGGCTGGTTTCACCGTGGTCGCCACGATGCGCGATCCGGGCAAGCAGCAGGCCTTGCTGGACGAGGCCGCAAAGGCCGGGGTGTCAGTCGAAGTCGCCCCGCTCGATGTCTGCTCGCAGGCTTCGATCGACAACGCGGTCGCCGATGTCATCGTCCGGCATGGCCGGATCGACGTGCTGGTCAACAATGCCGGTGCAGGGTTCCTGGGTTCGGTCGAGCAGACCAGCGACGAAGATCTGCGCCGGACGATGGAAACCAACTTCTTTGGCGTCTGGAACGTGACCAAGGCGGTGCTGCCGCATATGCGCGGGGCCGGATCGGGCCGGGTCATTTCGGTGACCAGCGTTGGCGGACTGCTGGGCCAACCTTTCAACGAAGCCTATTGCGCCGCCAAGTTCGCGGTTGAGGGGATGATGGAGGGCCTGGCCCCGCTCGCCCGGCAGTTCGGCGTGCAGGTCTGCCTGGTCGAGCCGGGGCCGATCAACACCGAATTCGTCGCCTCCGTCCGCGCCACATCACAGGCCTCGATCGCGGCGATGACCGAGCCTTATGGCACCCTTGCCGGGCGTTACATGGGCGCGACCGGCGATGTCTTTGCCACCTATGGCCAGACCGGCGATGATATTGCAAAGATCATTGCCGCGCTGGCCGTGGCCGAAAATCCTGATTTCCGCACGATCACTTCGGACTTCGCCAAGGCCATGGTTGCCAGCAAGGTGGTCGACCAAAGCGGCAACTCGGTGATCGAAATTTTCGCCAACCGACTCAAAGGGTAACGCGATGCGCAAGCTCCTCCTGATTCTCTTCGCCCTGATCGCCACTCCGCTCCACGCCGCCGAGGACTGGTCCAAACGCGCTGCCGAGCGCGACGTTGCGCTTAAGCAATTCAAGTTCGGCACCGGCGCGGTGATGGACGTGAGTGTGCACGTCACCACGCTGGGCACCCCGCGCCGCAATGCTGCGGGCGAGATCGAGAACGCGGTGATGGTGTTGCACGGGACCGGCGGCTCTGGCTGGCAGTTCTTCCGCCCGCAATTCGCCGACGAACTCTATGGCCCCGGCCAGGTGCTCGATATCACCAAATGGTACGTGATCCTGCCCGACAACCTGGGCCACGGCAAAAGCACCAAGCCCAGCGACGGGATGAAGATGGCCTTCCCGCGCTATGACTATGACGACATGGTCGATGCGCAGAAGCGGATGCTGGTCGAAGGCCTGGGGGTCAAGAATCTGCAGGTGATCCTGGGCACGTCGATGGGCTGTATGCACGGTTTCGTCTGGGGTACCCGCTATCCCGGCTTTGCGCGGCGGCTGGCGCCGTTTGCCTGCAACGCAACCGAGATCGCCGGGCGCAACCGGATGTGGCGGCAGATGTCGATCGACGCGATTCGGGCTGATCCGCTGTGGAACGGAGGCAACTACACCCAGCCCCCCGAAAGCGGGCTGCGCACCGCGCGCTATATCTCGATGATCGCCGGGGCCAATGCCTGGGGCCTGCAGGTGAACTACCCGACCCGCGAGAAGGCCGAAGCCTTCCTCAAGGAAAACTATGAGGCGCGCGCCAAGGGCGATGCCGACGCCAACGACCAGATCTACCAGCTCGACAGCTCGCGCACTTACAACCCCGCGCCGGGTCTTTCCAAGATCACCGTGCCGGTGCTGTGGATCAACAGCTCGGACGATTTCATCAACCCGCCCGAACTGGGCATGGCGCAGAAGCAGGCCAAGCAGATGAAGCGCGCCAGGTTCATCCTCTTCCCGTTCAGCCCCGAAACCAAGGGCCACGGCACCCACACCTGGGCCAGGTTCTGGAAAAAGGACCTGGCGAAACTGATGGCAACCAAGCCGTGAGCGAGCGCCGCACCCTCTACCCCCCGATCGAACCCTACGCCTCAGGCATGCTCGATGTCGGTGACGGACATAGCATCTATTGGGAACGCTGCGGCACGCCGGGGGGCAAGCCGGCGGTGTTCCTGCACGGCGGTCCGGGCGGCGGGTGCAGTGCGCTGCAGCGCCAGCAGTTCGATCCGGCGCTCTACGATGTGCTGCTGTTCGATCAGCGCGGCTGCGGGCGCTCTACCCCCTTTGCCAGCCTGGAAAACAACACAACCTGGCACCTCGTCGCCGATATCGAGAAGCTGCGGGAGATGGCCGGGCATGAGCAGTGGCTGGTGTTCGGCGGCTCGTGGGGTTCGACGCTGGGCCTGGCCTATGCCCAGACGCATCCAGGCCGGGTCAGCGAACTGGTGCTGCGCGGGATCTTCCTCGCCAGCCAGAAGGAGGCGGACTGGCTTTACAAATACGGCGCAAGCGAGCTCTACCCCGAAGCCTGGGAGGAGTTTTCAGGCCATATCCCTGAGGCTGAGCGCGGCGACCTGGCCGAAGCCTATCACCACCGCCTGACCAGCGAAGACCCGGCGACCCGCCTCGCCGCAGCCAAGATCTGGGCGATGTGGGAAGGCGCAACCGTCACCCTGCTGCCCGATCCCGAAATGATGGCCGACTTCACCGCCGACGATCACGCCGTGGCCGTCGCGCGGATCGAGAACCACTTTTTCCGGCACCAATGCTGGCTGGAGCCGGGCCAATTGCTGCGCGATGCCCACAAGCTCAAAGGCATTCCGGCGATCATCGTTCAGGGTCGCCACGATTGCTGCACGCCCCCGGCGGCCGCCTGGGCGCTGAAGCAGGCGTGGCCAGAGGTCGAACTACAGATCGTCGCCGACGGTGGGCACTTGTTCACTGAACCCGGCATCACCGACGGCCTGGTGCGGGCCAGCGACCGGTTTGCGGGGGAGACCCCTTAACCCACCCCCACTTTCGTCACCCCGGGCTTGACCCGGGGTCCCGCTGGTTCTTCCGCGCCGCGCTGCAGCTCAAGCGGGACCCCGGATCAAGTCCGGGGTGACGGTAGAGGGAAAGGAATTGTCCTTCTTCGCCCCCATCATACAACCTTATCTGGCAAATCGCGCGCCGCGCCGCTAAGGCCTCGCCGCATGATCCTGGTCATCGACAACTACGACAGCTTCACCTGGAACCTGGTCCACTACCTGATGGAACTGGGCGCCGAAGTGCAAGTGGTGCGCAACGATGCGATTTCGGCCGGGCAGGCGATATCAAGCGGGGCCAAGGGCTTCCTGATCTCACCCGGCCCCTGCACCCCAAACGAGGCGGGAATCAGTCTGGACCTGGTCGGTGCTTGCGCAGATGCCGGTAAGCCGCTGCTGGGCGTGTGTCTGGGCCACCAGTCGATCGGCCAGTACTTTGGCGGGCAAGTGGTGCGCGGCGGATTGATGCACGGCAAGACCAGTGCGGTCACCCACGACGGCACCGGGCTGTTCGCAGGCATCCCCTCGCCATTCCTGGCAACGCGCTATCACTCACTGATTGTCGACGATGTGCCCGACGGCTTGATGGTCAATTGCACCAGCGACGACGGCCACGTGATGGGCTTCCGCCACCAGGAACTGCCGATCCACGGGGTCCAGTTCCACCCCGAAAGCATCGCCACCGAACACGGCCACGCGATGCTGGCCAACTACCTTCGGATCTGCGGGATGCCGGTCAAGGAACTGGCGT
>JANPMA010000157.1:0-7606 GCA_031422595.1 Novosphingobium sp.
TCGAGCCAGTCCTTCGAAATATCCACTCCACAAATGATCTGCATCACGGTAACCTGCCTTGTCTGTACGATTGGAAACCAAACGACTGTTCGGTTGTGCGTGACAGCAACGCTGATCCCAAGCTCCGTCCCGGTCGGCTAGACCAGAGGGGTAACGGGCGACAACGCTGCAACGCCGGGGTGGGTGGCCCCCCACCCCGGCGCCAAAACGCAACCAACAGGCAAACAGTCACCATGTCCAGATACAAGGGGTATCAACGCCTGCCCAGAAACCCCTCCGTCTCGTCCTGCGGACGATCCACCTCCCCATTTGTGCTACGCAAAAATGGGAAGGATCTTTTGGGTTGGGAACGTTCGCGCTACCCTCCCCCCACAACCGGGAGACCCACCTTGAGCGAACCCCCCCTCAGCTGGCAGATCGGCGCCGTCAAAGTCACCCGGATCGTCGAAATGATGCTCCCGCTCAAAGGCGGAACCGAAGGCAGCTTCCTGCCGCAGGCCACGCCCGAGGCGCTGCGCCAGCATGCCTGGCTCTACCCGCATTTCGTCACCGAGGACAATGAACTGCTGCTCTCGATCCACGCGCTGCTGGTCGATGCGCCGGGCCTGCGGCTGGTGGTCGATACCTGCATCGGCAACGACAAGCCGCGCGGCCTGCTCGGCGGGCAGGCGCTCTCAACCCGGTTCCTCGAAAAGATGGCGGCCGCCGGGTGGAGCCGCGACAGCGTCGATGCGGTGGTCTGCACCCACATGCATGTCGACCATGTCGGCTGGAACACCATGCGCGAAGAGGGCGCCTGGGTGCCGACTTTCCCGAACGCCCGCTACCTCTTCGCGCGGGAAGAGTACGATCACTGGAACCAGCATGAGGACGAGGGCCAGCGCCAGATCATGGCGGATTCGGTCCAGCCGATCGTGGACGCCGGCCTCGCCCAATTCGTCGCGCTCGACCATGTGCTGTCGGACGAAGTGCAGCTGGTCCCCAGCACCGGCCACACCCCCGGCCACGTCAGCGTGGCGATCCAGTCCGAGGGCCAGCACGCCGCGATCACCGGCGACATGAGCCACCACCCCTGCCAGCTGCCCCACCCCGACTGGTCCCCGGAGTTCGACGAGGACCCGCTGCAGGCGGCCGAGACACGGGCGCGGATGTTCGGGGAATGGGCCGATGGCGAGGTGCTGGTGATCGGCACGCACTATGCGGGGCCGACGGCGGGGCGGGTTCGGCGCAAGGGGGATGGGTTTTGGTTTGAGGTTTAAGGGGGGACGCCAATCGCTTTGCTGGCATCAAATAGCCAAAGCGAGTTCATCGAACCACTTCAGCGCCGGCGCATAGATTAGCGAAATGCTGGTCTGGTGATCAACCGGCCCGAGGCTGTGCAGGCTGATCTTGCCGCCGCGCGGCTTGGCATAGTCGAAAAATGCCTTGGATGCTGCAGGCGTTACGTCGATGTCCTTGTCTCCGTAAAAGAGCCGGAACGGGGCGACTGGAACCCAGCGGTAGGTTTCGTTTCGGTCCAGTCCTTTGGTGAACCAATTGTGGCCATTGTTGCGCATCGCCCTCAGAAATTCGGGCTGGAACATATCTTCCGGCTCGGCTGGCAACGCCGCGCCGATTTGCCTTATCGTTCTTGACCCATCGAACAGCTTTGGCACGGCATCGACATAGGCGGGCTTCAGCGCCTCGCTCAGCGGGTATCCATAATAGTCTGCATAGGCATAGGCACCCCAGACCAGATAGCCGACGCATTTGAGGCATTCGTTCTCAAGTGCTTTGGGCAGCGATGTCTTGCGCAGCTCATAGGGGCCAGCAACGCCGATCGAACCTTTCAGGCGATAGCCACGAAGCGGATGGCGATCGAGTTCACGGTGAAGACCGGCAACGACTTGCCCGCCTTGTGAAAAGCCCATCATGTACAGGTTTGGCGACCAGCCCAAGCCGCGATCGGCGACGATCTGCCGCACCGCCTTCAGCATGTCGATTGAATCGTCAACCAGCGGTTTGGTGATGATATAGGGGTGCACTTCGTGCGACACACCCTGACCGATATAGTCTGGCAGAACGACATAGTAACCATTGCCGCCAAAAACCGCAGCGTCAGTGTCACCGTCCGCCCGGTTGGGCTGCGAGGGAGAGAGGGCGCGGGTGTTGTTGGTGCCGTGCAGATACATCATCACGCCCTTGGGCTTGGCAACGCTTTGCGGCACGGCGAACAGCCCGGAGGCTTTGGTCGGCTTGCCTTTGTAAACGGTCCAGTAAGTGACCCGGAACAGTTCGATTCCCTGCTTGACCGAGATTCCCCCTGGAAGTTCGGCCGCGAATTTCTGGAGTTTGGCTTGGTTCATCACGCCCAGCGGCTCGACACTGATCACAGTGCCACGCTGCTGGCTGTGGTTGGCAGTTGCGGCCGCTAGCGGCTGGGTCGGCATGCCGCCGGAAACGGCGGCAAGGGCGATTGCGAGTGCGATTGATACAGTCTTCATTTGGGCTGCTTCTGTTGGAAACGGTAATCCCAACAAGCCGAAGATTGCAGCTCACGTCTTCTCAATGCCGAAAAATGCCGCTCATTTTCGAAACTGGTGTGATGTTTTCAGTTTTGGGTAGCGGGTGCGAGTGCAGCCGCCCGAAAATCGGTTGGTGTCTGGCCAACCATATCTTTGAACACCCGGTTGAAGGATTGAAGCGAGGCGAAGCCTGACTCATAGGCGATGGCCAGGATGGTGTCGCGGGCCCGATCAACATCCGCCAAAGCGGCCTTGGCGTGTGCGAGGCGGTATCGGTTGAGGAATGCAGCGAAATTGCGATAGCCCATGCCGGCGTTGATCAGATGACGCAGCTGGTGCGTCGGTGTCTTCAACAAATCAGCAAGGCTTTCTATCGTCAGGCCGTGGCAAAGGTAGGCCTGTTCCTCATCCATCGTCTGCATCAACCGGCGGTGCAAAGCCGCATCTTTTGGATCGATCTGCGGCTCACCCACCATTGCTTTGGCCGCAGCTTTGAACTGCAATCGCTCAGGGCTTACCCGCGTTAGCCAGAACAGCAGGACTAGCTGTGCGGGGATCACGCCCAGCCCGTTGCGCAGGATGGAGGCCAGATGGTCGCTAGTCATCGTTTCGGAAAAGAGTGAAACCAGCAGCGCCACCAGCGGAGCAAAGACAATCCAGAGGCGCGCACGGCGGCGGTCCTCGACCAGATCTGCATTGCGTTCAGACAGCGCAACCCAGATGACATGCCCGACCATCAGGATCGGAGGAATGCTGCCCGCAGCATGCACGGCTGCACCAAGCGAAAAGCTGAACCCCAGGTCTTCGACAACATAGAAGGCTGGCGCAAACGCAAGGGCGACTAGAACGACCCATTCAAGAGCACCAATCCTGAAATCATCGCGAAGCAGCGAAAGGCAGAACCACCAGAGCAGGCCGAGATTGGGAACGCCGATTACTGCAAGCGCGGCCAAGAGCGGGGTGGGCAGCAGATGTGCGCCCGGCGCAATTCTAAATGCCAGAAATGTCAGACTGATCAAGAGGGCGATCAAAATCCGCCCCTGCAATATCTGGCGCGTATCGCGTATCGCTAGCCCCGCCCCCAGTGCGAAGAGGGTGATACTGCCGAAAGCCAATAGCATGTCGATCAAGGTGAGAATGCTTTTGGGCATTGCCAGAATCAGTAGGCCAGAATGAGCTATGACTCAACGCTTCAAACAGGTCTGGACGGCGCAGGGAGTCATGCTCAGGAATTGGGGAATTGACCTTCAAGCCAAAACCCATTTTCCTACACGCCCCCAATCTGCCACAAACCCCGCCATGCCCCATCCCCCACCCGGCGAGGCCAGGCCTTGTCGCAGTCCGGACCCGACCTTTCGAAGCCGCGCCGCCAGCGCGGCTTTGGTGTATCTGGGGTCCGCCTTTGGGAAGTACATGGGGTGCGTTGAGGGTGTGTTTTGTCAACTAAAGGGGGGGTGGGTCCGCAATCGCCGCCCCCACACCCCGTCTGTCCTGAGCTTGTCGAAGGGCTGCTTTGTTCTTCAGGCGGTTTGCTGTGGGGCACGAAGGAAAGGACAGTGCTTCGACAAGCTCAGCATGAGCGGGGTGGGGTTTGGGGTGGTTGCTGGGGGCGCGGACCTAACCCCCCACCGGGTACCCCCGCCACCGCTTGATCCTTCTGATCGCGAAGGCCGAGCGCATCGAGGAGACGCCGGGGAGCGCGGCGAGGCAGTCGCGGTGGATGTGGTCGTATTGCTCCAGATCGCGCGCGGCGACGCGCAGCAGGTAGTCGGCCTGGCCGGCCATCAGGTGGCAGTCGAGGATCTCGTCAAACAGGGCCACCGCGCGCTCGAACCGTTCCATCGCTTCGCGGCTCTGGCTGGTCAGGGTAATCTCGACGAAGGCCTGGAGCTTGAGCCCGAGCGCGTGGGGATCGATCTGCGCGGCATAGCCGGTGATCACCCCGCTGGCCTCAAGCGCCTTGATCCGGCGGTGGCAGGCCGAGGGCGAGACGCCGGCGAGATCGGCCAGATCGGCGATCGAGCGCGAGCTGTCTTTCTGCAAAGCCTCGAGGATCAGCACGTCGTTGCGGTCCACGGTGATTTTTCCCGTTCAATTGCTTCTATTCGGCAAATATCACCGATTGGGCCGCGTGAACAGGCGACATTTGGTGAAACATTCGCCCCGCTTCGGTTTATCCTGCGCGCCACAAGCGATTCAAGGAGAGCCCCGATGCGCGTTGGCACCGTCAAGGAAATCAAGAACCACGAATACCGCGTCGGGCTGACGCCGGAGAGCGTGAGCGAGCTGGTCGCGCATGGCCACGAAGTCTGGGTCGAAACCGGCGCGGGCGGCGGGATCGGCTGTTCGGACGCGGACTATCTGTTGGCCGGGGCCGCGATCAAGGCGACCGCCGCCGAAATCTTCGCGACCTGCGAGATGGTGGTGAAGGTCAAGGAACCGCAAGCGGTGGAGCGCGCGCAGCTGCGCAAGGGGCAGGTGCTTTACACCTACCTGCACCTCGCTCCCGATCCGGAGCAGACCGCCGATCTGGTCCAGTCGGGCGTGACCGCGATTGCCTATGAAACCGTGACCGGCGCGGACAATTCGCTGCCGCTGCTCAAGCCGATGAGCCAGGTGGCGGGGCGGATGGCGATCCAGGCCGGGGCGACCGCGCTGGAAAAGGCGCACGGCGGGCGCGGGGTGCTGCTGGGCGGGGTTCCCGGCGTGCTGCCGGCCAAGGTGGTGGTGATCGGCGGCGGCGTCGTGGGCTTCAATGCCGCGCAGATGGCGGTGGGCATGGGCGCCGATGTGACCATTCTCGACCGCGATCCGGCGGTGCTCGAAAAGCTCGACAATCATTTCGCGGGGCGCGCGCGCACGCTCTATTCGGGCAAGGCCAGTCTGGCGCAGGAAGTGGCCGCGGCCGACCTGGTGGTGGGCGCGGTGCTGATCCCCGGCGCGGCGGCGCCCAAGCTGGTGACCCGCGCGATGCTCTCGACGATGAAGCCGGGCGCGGTCTTGGTCGATGTCGCGATCGATCAGGGCGGCTGCTTTGAAACCAGCAAGGCCACCACCCATGCCGATCCGACCTATGTGGTCGACGGGATCGTCCACTACTGCGTTGCCAACATGCCCGGCGCGGTGGCGCGGACCAGCACTTATGCGCTGGGCAACGCCACCCTGCCGCACGCGCTGAAGATCGCGGACTTGGGCTGGAAGGCGGCGCTCAAGGCCAATCCGCACCTGGCCGCAGGGCTCAACGTGCATGAGGGCAAGGTGACTTACGAAGCGGTGGCGCGCGATCTGGGCTATGATTACGTGCCGGTGGCCGAGGTGCTGGGCTGATTGATCGGGAAAAAGTCGGCATTTTGGCGGGTCTGTTAACCACGGCACGTCACCAGTTGTGATGGTTGCGACGCTAGTCCGGGGTTTATGGAAGCCGGCCGCGTTAACATCTCCCAGCTGATCCGCACGCTGATGCAGCTGCTGGCCGGGGCGTGGCTGCTGCTGTCGGCATCGGCCCTGGCCGCGGAATCAGGGCCTGACCGGATCGCGCCGAGCTGCCATGCCCGCGCCGCCGACCCAGCCGGGGCCCGGGCCCTGCTGGCCAGCGAAAGCGGCTGGATCTGCGCGGATCGCGACTGGTCGGCAACTTCCCGGCTGGCGCTGGTCCGGTTCGAGCTTGGCACGGGCGGGCGCGTTCCGGCCGAACTGCTGACCCGCCTGGCGCGGTTCGAATCGCTGAGCGTCCGGATCGACCGCGCCGATGGCAGCGCCGCGCTCTATCCGTTCTCGCATGCAGACCTGATTTCACGCGGCCACATGACCATGGCGCTGGCCCTGCCCGAACAGGGCACGCCGGCCCGGCGCATCACGGTCACGGTGACCGGGGCAACTGTCACGCCGCTACTCAGCACCATGCGGCTCAACCCCAGCCCCACTCCGGTTCTGGGGGCTGAGCAGTTGCTGCTGGGCCTGCTGTGCGGGGTGCTGCTGGTGCCGCTGTTCTTCAACCTGGCGCTCTACCGCGCACTGCGAGACCGGTTCCTGGTCTGGCATGTGGCGGTGGTTGCCTTCATGCTATCGCATACGGCGGTCACATCAGGGATGGTCCCCCTGTTCGTGTCGGTGCCGGTCGGGACGGTCTCCACGCTGATTGTGGTGACCCTGTGCGGCGCGGTGGTCTCGGCCATCATGCTGGCCAGCGAATTTATCGAGCCCGACAAAATTTCCCCTGCCCAGCGCCGCATGCTGCACCTGGCGGCGCTTTGGACAGTCCTCAATGTCAGCGTCTTTCTGACAACCATCGACTCGCTGCAGGCCTACGCGGTCAACCTCTATTTCGCCAACTGGCTGCCAGTCATCGCGGTGTTCTGCTGGTGCCTTGCTGCAGCCTTCCGGCAGGGCAGCCGCGCGGCGAAATTCCTGATCGCCTCGTGGCTGCCGCTGATCCTGACCAGCCTGTGGCAGATCGGTGATGTGATCCTGGGCCACCAGTCCGAACCCTTTGGGCTGTTCCTGGCCCAGCGCGTGGCGATCGGGCTGGAGGTCCTGATCGGCTCGATCGGAATCGCCGACCGCTTCATCCAGCTGCGCCGCGACCGCGACGACACTCTGGTCTTGGCCGGGGAAATGGCCCGCCTGGCCGAGCGCGACGCGCTGACCGGGCTGCTCAACCGCCGCGCGATCGAGCGCCGCTTCGCTGCCTTGCGCCGGAGCGGGTTCGCCACCCTGGCGCTGCTCGATCTCGATCATTTCAAGACCGTCAACGACCGTCACGGCCATGCCGTGGGAGACAGCGTGCTCCAGTCGGTGGCCGCTGCACTTGCCAACGAGCGCGATGTGCTGGCGGTGCGGCTGGGCGGCGAGGAGTTCCTGCTGCTGCTGCGCGGCCCGTTGCCAGCGCAGCGCGCCGAACACTTGCGCCAGTCGATCACCACCCGGACCGCGCATGACCTGCCCGGGCTCGACCGTCCGGTCACCGCCAGCATGGGACTGGTTGAAATCCCGACCGCAGTGATCCCCGACGCGACCTTTGCGGCGATCTATGCCCGTGCCGACGGGCTGCTCTACCAGGCCAAGCGCGCCGGACGGAACCGCACGGTCAGCGAGCGCATGAC
>JANPMA010000158.1:0-7785 GCA_031422595.1 Novosphingobium sp.
CAGCGGTGGTGGACTGGAGTGCCTATTGGGTGCTGCCCGGGCTGATCGATGTCCACGTCCATCTGGCCGATTTCCTCCAGACCAGCGACCCTGCCGAGCCGCTCAAGCACTCGCCCGAACAAACCGCCTATCTCGGCGCGCGCAATGCGCGGGCGACCCTCGAAGCCGGGTTCACCAGCGTCCACGATGTCGGCTCGTACCGCGCCGCCGGCAATATCGAGCTGCGCAACGCGATCAATCGCGGCGACGTGATCGGCCCGCGGATCAACGCGGTCGGCGGCTATATCACCGTGCCCGGCGGCGGCGGCGAAGTGACCGGGCTGCCCAAGGGTATGGTGGTGCCCGCCGAAATGCGGATGGGGGTGGCCAAGACCCCCGCCGAAGTTCACCGCAAGGTCAATGTGATGCTCGATCTGGGTGCGGATTCGATCAAGCTGATCGCCACCGGCGCGGTGCTGACCGAGGGGACCGAGCCTGGCCAGATCGAGCTTGACGGCCCGGCGATCCTGGCCGCTGTCCAGACCGCCAAAGCGCGGCGATCGTGGGTCACCAGCCACGCCCACGGCGCGCAGGGCATTTTCCAGGCGATCGTCGCCGGATCGCGCGGGATCGAGCATGCCAGCCTGATCGACGATGGCGGAATCATTCTCGCCAGAAACCAAGGCACTTACCTCGTCATGGACATCTACAACGGTGACTACATCGCCGAAGTCGGCCGCCGCGATGGCTGGTCGGTCGATATCCTGCGCAAGAACGACGAGACTACCGATGCCCAGCGCCAGGGCTTTGCCAAGGCGGTCAAGGCCGGGGTCAAGCTGCCCTTCGGCACCGACGCCGGGGTCTTCCCGCACGGCACCAACGCAAGGCAGTTCAGCTACATGGTGAAGTACGGGATGACCCCGCTGCAGGCGGTGCAATCGGCCACCACGGTCGCGGCGGAATTTCTGATGTGGGACAAGGATGTCGGCTCGCTCACCCCGGGCCACTATGGCGATATGATCGCCGTGAAGACCAACCCGCTTGAGGATGTGACCGCGCTCGAACGGGTCGAACATGTGATGAAGAGCGGCGTGGTGGTGCGCTGAGATTGCGCCACTTGGAACCCCCCGCTAGGCTCCCCAAAACCCCGGAGAGATTCACGATGAAAACCACCACCCTCGCCCTTGTTCTGCTTGCCTCGGTGTCCGGACTGACCACGGTTGCGGTCAGCGCGCAGGCGCCCGCCGAAATGGCCAGCACCCAGACCTGGATCCATGCCGGGCGGGTGATCGCGGTGCCGGGCCAGCCGGTCCGCGGGGCGAGCACGATCGTGGTCCAGGACGGACGGATCGCCGCGATCCACGACGGGTTCCTGCCCGCTCCGGCCGGCGCCAAAGTGATCGACCTCAAAAGCAAGACCGTGCTGCCCGGGCTGATCGACAGCCACACCCACCTTGGCAGCGACCGCGCCGGGAACGAAGGCCTTGCCGCGGCGATGACCGATGGGCTGGCGCTGGGTTCCTATGAAACCCAGTGGAACGGGATGAAGACCCTGCGCGCCGGCTTCACCACGGTGCGCAACCTGGGCGATGAAGGCGGCAAAGTGCTGGCCTACCGCGAGGCGATCAAGCGCGGCTGGGTCCAGGGCCCGCGGATCGTCGATGCCGGCGAATCGCTTTCGACCACCGGCGGCCACATGGACGGGCGGGTCGGTCTGTCGGACGAGGCCGGCGAAGGCATGGTCCATACCGAAAACCTCTGCGACGGGGTCGACGATTGCCGCCGCGCGGTGCGCCGCCAGATTGGCCGCGGCGCCGATGTGATCAAGTTCGCCACCACCGGCGGGGTCAATTCGGGCACTGGCCTCGCCATCCGGATCAATGAGGACGAAGCCCGCGCGATCATCGACACCGCGCATGCCTATGGCCGCAAGGTCGCGGTCCACGCCCACGGGCTCGACGGGATCAAGCTGGCGGTGCGGCTGGGTGCGGATTCGATCGAGCACGGCACCACCATCGACGAAGAAACCGCGCGGATGATGGCCAAGAACGGCACCTATTACGTGCCGACGCTGAGCACCGTGAACGGCTATCTGGAACGGCTGGCCGCCAATCCCAATGCCTATCCCCCCTTGATCAAGAAGCAGATCGACTGGCGGATCGGGATCACCGGCAAGTCCTTGCAGATCGCCTACCCGCTGGGGGTGAAGATCGCTTACGGCACCGACGCCGGGGTCTCCAAGCACGGCCGCAACGCCGATGAGTTCGAGCTGCTGGTCAAGTACGGCATGTCACCGATGGAAGCGATCAAGGCCGCGACGGTCAACGCCGCGGGCCTGCTGGGGCTGGACAAGGAAGTGGGCACGCTCGAAGTGGGCAAGAGCGCCGACATCATCGCGGTCGATGGCGATCCGCTGGCCGATGTCAAAGTGCTGAAGTCGATGAAGTTCGTGATGGTGCGCGGGGATGTAGTGGTGAACTGAATTCCTCCCCCTTGGGGGAGGGGGACCATCCGCAGGATGGTGGAGGGGTACGCGCGAGTGGTCGCTACCTCGCCGGCAAGTTCCTTGGGCTGTCCTTCGAAGTCGGGATCACTCGCGCGTACCCCTCCACCCCCGCTTCGCGGCGGTCCCCCTCCCCGTTCCGGGGAGGACTTAGCTCGTCAGAAACGCCACCAGCGCCTTGACCTTCTTCTGCCGCCATTGCGGGGTGGGCGCGACCAGCCAGTAGCCCTGGCGGCAAGGGGCCGGTTCGCCCAGTTCCGTCAAACGCCCGTTGTCGAGCCATGACTGCGCCAGCAGCACCGGCACCCGGGCCTTGCCCATGCCGGCTGCGGCGGCGGCGATCGCTTGGCCCGCGTCACCGACCGACAGCGGCGGCCCATCGCAGTCGTCGCCTTCGGGGCTGGTATCGCCCGGCCAGGCAATCCAGCAGCCCTCACCCACGGTCACGCGGCCGGGTTCGCCCAGCGCCACGCCTTCCAGCTCGCCCGGCCCTTCGGCCCAGCGCACCGCCAGGTCGAGATTGGCTTCGGTGAAATCGGCCTCTTCATCGCTGACCAGCGCAAAGCGCACTTCGGGGTTGGCCTTGCGAAACTGGGCCAGCCGCGGGGCCAGCCAGGCGGCGAAGAATTCGCGCGGGGCGGCGATGGTGTAAACATGGCTCGATTGGCCGGCCTGCATCGCGCGCACGGCATCCTCGAAGTGGAGGAACCCGGTGCGTAGTGCCTCCAGCCCCGCGCTGGCCTCGTCGGTCAGTTCCAGCCCCTTGGGAGTGCGGCGAAACAGCACCACGCCCAGCACGTCTTCGAGCGCGCGGATCTGCTGGCCCACGGCCGCAGGCGTCACCGCCAGCTCGTCCGCCGCGCGCGTGAACGACAGGTGCCGCGCGGCGGCATCGAACACGCGCAGGGCGTTGAGTGGCAGATGGGTGCGCTTCATGCGGGGTTACCTATGGGGACTTTGCTGCATCGGCAATGGCGAACAATTCCTCCCCCTTGATGGGGGAGGGATAGCGGAGCTTGGCGACTTGTCGCCTAGTCCAGCTTGGGTGGGGGTGAGGGCTGCGCCAGAACGCAACATCACCCCTATCCAACTGCGCCTAGGCTCGTCCCTCGCCAAGGCTTAGTATCCTTCCCCCATCGAGGGGGAAGAAAGAATTGCTTCACCAGGCGGTGGCCGGAGCTTCCAGCGGGAAGAACGGGATCGCCACTTCGAACAGCTCACCCTGCTCGGCCTGGAAGGTGTAATGTCCTTCCATCGAACCTTGAGCGGTGCTGAGCGGGCAGCCTGAGACATAGTCGTGGCTTTGACCGGGCTGGAGCACCGGCTGTTCGCCCACCACCCCGTCGCCTTCGACAAAGTTGATCATCCCGCGCGCGTCGGTGATCTTCCAGTGGCGGGTCAGCAGCTGGACGGTGCGCTTGGAGTGATTCTCGATCCTGATGTGATAAACCCAGAACCACTTGCCCGCTTCGGCCTGCGATTGTTCGGGCAGGAAGTTTGCCGCGACGCGCACGGTGATGCCGTCGGTGATCGCGGCGTGCTGGAAAAGCTCTTTCATGCGCGCCAATTTAGCGACTGCTGCTTGCGAAACAATGGGGCAACGCGCCGGGGAATACGATTGTGCGAAAGTTGGAACCTGCCCAGGACATTGCTATCACCGCGCCATGCCGCCAACCGCCCTGCCCGTGACCGAGCTCTACCTGCTCGCGCTGATCGTCATTTTCGCCGTGCCCTATCTGGTCTGGCGGCTGCTGCGGACCGATCATTACGCGCCGTTGGTGGTGGTGCAGATCCTGGGCGGGATCCTGCTCGGGCCGGGCGTGCTGGGGGCCGCCTTTCCGGCCTATTACGAAACGATTTTCGCGCCCCCGGTGATCGCCGCGCTGAACGGGGTGGCCTGGTGGGCGGTGATGCTGTTCGTCTTCGTCGCCGGGCTTGAGCTGGACCTGGAAGAGGCCTGGAAATGGCGCGGCGAGACCGGGCTTACCGCCGGGCTGGCGCTGGGCGTGCCACTGCTCTTTGGCGCGGGCGCGGCGCTGGTTTTGCTGGAGCTGGGCGATCCGGCCGGCTGGATCGGGGCCAAGGGGCAGACCTGGCAATTCGTGCTGGGGGTGGGCATGGCCTGCGCGGTTACCGCCTTGCCGATCCTCGTGCTGTTCCTCGAAAAGCTGGAAGTGCTGCGCACCGCGCTGGGCCAGCGGATTCTGCGCTATGCCAGCCTTGACGATGTGATGATCTGGGGTGTGCTGGCGCTGATCCTGCTCGATTGGGAACGCGTGACGCGCCAGCTGGGCTTCCTGGCCGGATTCGCCGTGGCTGTCTGGCTGTTCCGCAAGCTGATCGCCGCGGTGCCCGAGCGGGACCGCTGGTATCTGGGCCTGATCTGGCTGGCCGCTTGCGGCTACCTGGCCGACTGGTCGGGCCTGCACTACATGGTCGGCGCGTTCCTGGCCGGGGCGGCGCTCGATGCAAAATGGTTCGGGATCGAAAAAATCGACGCCTTTCGCGATATCGTGCTGTTGACGGTGATGCCGGTGTTCTTCCTTTCGACCGGGCTTCGCACCAGCTGGGATATGGGCGGCATGACCGCCTTTGCCGCCGCCGCGCTGCTGCTGGCGGCGATGGTTTCAGGCAAACTGCTGGGGATCGGCCTGGCCGGACGGCTGCTCAACTGGGGCAAGGGCGAGGCCTGGGTGATCGGCTGGCTGCTCCAGACCAAGGCGCTGATCATGATCATCTTTGTCAACATCCTGTTCGACAAACAGGTGATCACAAGCAGCGCCTTCACCGCGCTGCTGCTGGCGGCGGTGGGTAGCACGATGCTGACCATCCCGGTGGTCAGCCCGGCCTTGAAGAAGCTGGAAGGGCTGCTGGCGAAGCGGGGTTAGAGCCCCACCGCCTTCAGCGCCTGATCGAGATCCTCGATCACGTCGTCGGGATCTTCCAGCCCGACATTGAGCCGCAGCATGCCCTCGGTCACGCCCATTTCCTCGCGCGCTTCGGCACTGACCGAGTAGTGTGTGGTCGAGGCGTTGTGGCACATCAGACTGCGCGAATCGCCGATGTTGTTCGAGATATCGATCAGTTGCAGCGCGTTGAGCAGGCCGTGCGCCTGCGCCCGCCCGCCATCCACTTCGAAGCTGAAGATCGATCCGGCCGCGTCCATCTGCTGCATCGCCAGACTGTGCTGCGGGTGGCTGGGCAGGCCCGGAAAATTGATCCTGGGCACGCGCCCTTCCAGGAACTCGCCAACCTTGAGCGCATTCTCGCTCTGCCGCTTGACGCGCAGGTCGAGTGTTTCCAGCCCTTTCAGCACCACCCAGGCGTTGAACGGCGACAGGTTGGGTCCGGTGTTGCGCTGGAACCACAGCAGCTTTTCGTTGATGAATTCCCTGCTGCCCGAAACCGCGCCGGCCAGCACCCGGCCCTGCCCATCCATCAGCTTGGTGGCCGAATAGGCAACGACGTCGGCGCCCCATTCGATCGGCCGCTGCAGCGCCGGCGTGGCGAAGGCGTTGTCGACCACGGTCACGATCCCGCGGCTTTTGGCCAGATCGCAGACGTACTTCAGATCGACGATGTCCATCGTCGGGTTGGCCGGGGTTTCGAAGAAGAACACCTTGGTTTCGGGCTTGATCGCGGCGAGCCACTGGTCATTGTCGCGCGCGTCGATCGTGGTGCAGGTGATCCCGAAGCGCGGCAGCAATTGATCGACCAGCCAGCGGCACGAACCAAAGGCGGCGCGCCCGGCCACCACATGATCACCCTGCTGCAACTGGCACAGCAAGGCCGCGGTCATCGCCGCCATGCCCGTGGCCTGGACCCGGCAGGCCTCGGCCCCGTCCATCAGCGCGATCCGCTCTTCCAGCATCGCCACGGTGGGGTTCTGCAGCCGCGAATAGGTCATCCCTGGATCTTCGCCGCGGAACCGCGCGGCGGCGGTTTCGGCGTCGTCATAGGCATAGCCCGAGGTCAGGAAGATCGCCTCGCTGGTCTCCCCCAACTCGCTGCGCCAGGTCCCGCCGCGCACCGCCTGGGTGGCGCGGCGCCAGTTCTTGGTGATCGAGCGGTCGGTTCCGGTGGTGCGTTTCATGACGAGGCGGCTGTAAGTGCGGCCACGCCGCGGCGCAAGGGCGTTGCATCACCCCGCCCCGCCCGGCTATCGCCGCCCGATGCAACCCCGCTTCACCACAGAAAAAGACCCGGCCGTCTGGTGCGCGGTGATCGCCGTCTTTTTCCTGGCGCTGGTCGGGTGGCGGCTGGGCACACCGAGCGAGATCTATTTCGACGAGGTCCACTATGTCCCCGCCGCGCGCAAACTGATCGAGGGGGTGCGTGCCAACCCCGAGCATCCCTTGTTCGGCAAGACCGTGCTGGCCGCGGCGATCCACTGGCTGGGTGACAAGCCGCTCACCTGGCGCGTGCCCAGCGCGCTGCTGGGCGCATTCGGCCTGTTCGCCTTCTCCCGCCTGGTCTGGTTCGCCAGCGGGCAGCGGCTCGCCGCGATCCTGGCCGCCTTGCTGCTCGCGACCAATTTCTTCTGGTTCATCCAGAGCCGGATCGCGATGCTCGACATGGTCATGGCGGGCCTGGGCGTCGCTTCGCTGTGGCAATTCGCCGCGGCTTGCCGCTTGCCGAAACAGGCGCGCTGGCGGCTGGCCTTGGCAGGACTGCTGGCCGGGCTGGCCATGGGGACCAAATGGAGCATAGCCCCGGCGCTGGCGCTGCCGGGGCTGCTGTTTCTGGCGCTCAAGCTCAAGGCCAATGGCTGGCGCTTTGTGTGGGCGCGGAGCGGCGGGCCGGTTGCGGGGATCTCGCTGATCGAAGCCGCGCTGTGGCTGGGGCTGGTCCCGCTGGCGGTCTATTGGCTGACCTTCTGGCCGGGCTTCGAGTGGAGCGACAGGCCGATCGATCCGTTCCATCCGGTCCAGTGGCACGAATTCATGCTGCGGCTGCAGGACAGCGTCAAGAAGCTCCACCCCTACCGCTCGCAGTGGTATGAATGGGTCGGCGACTGGCGGGCGATCTGGTACCTCTACAAGGACATCGACGGAGCCCAGCGCGGGGTGGTGCTGATCGGCAATCCCTTCACGATGGTTGCGGGGCTGGCGGCGCTGGGCTGGTCGCTTTGGGTCGCTATTCGCAAGGCACGCTACGATGCCCTGGTCTTCACCGCGCTCTACGGCGTCTGTCTGGCGATGTGGCCGCTGTCGAGCAAGCCGATCCAATTCATCTACCACTACTTGCTGCCCAGCACCTTCATGATGGGCGCGCTGGCGCTGGCGCTGGACCAGCTGTGGCGG
>JANPMA010000159.1:0-7972 GCA_031422595.1 Novosphingobium sp.
CCCAGCGGCGGCAGCGCCGAGCGCGGGACGGTCAGCGCGGTGCCGCGCAGCTTTTCGGCGGCTGTGCGGTCGGCCACTTCGGCAAAGCGGGCGATCGCCCCGCCCTTGCCGTCTTCCTTGAGCTTTTGCAGCGTCAGCGCAGAATCGTTGAAGGCGCGGAACTGCCGAAGCTGCTCCACGCCTTCACCGAACAGTTTGAGCCGGACCTCCCCGCCAAGGCCGTGCGCACCGATGATGGCGGCCAGCGTAACGGGGCGGTCGGCGGTCAAGACCTAGCCTTTGGCCTGTTCTTCGCTGGCTTCGGCAGTCGGAGCTTCTTCAGAGGCGGCTTCTTCAGCAACCGGAGCTTCCTCGGCGGCAGCTTCTTCAGCCTGGGCTTCGGGAGCGGCTTCTTCGGCCGGAGCCTCTTCAGCGGCAGGGGCTTCTTCAGCAACAGCTTCTTCAGCCGGAGCGGCTTCTTCGGCAACCGGAGCTTCTTCGACAGCCGGAGCTTCTTCAGCCTGAGCTTCCTCAGCGGCAGGGGCTTGCTCAGCAGCGGCTTCTTCAGCCACAGCTTCGTCAGCGGCAGGCGCTTCGGCAGCGGCTTCTTCAGCAGCCGGAGCTTCTTCGGCCGGAGCAGCTTCTTCAGCCGGGGCCTCGGCGGCAGCATCTTCAGCCACGGCAGCTTCTTCCACCACAGGAGCTTCCTCAACCACCGGGGCGGCAGCGGCTTCCTTGGCGGCTTCTTCAGCAGCAGCGGCCTTTTCGGCCTTTTCTTCGACGCGATCCTTGGCCTTCTTGCCCGGTTCGGCCTTGCTCGGGTTCACGGTCGCGGCGCGCTCCTTGATCCCGGCCTTGTCGAGCAGTCGGGCGACACGGTCGGTCGGCTGCGCGCCAACGCCCAGCCAGTACTTGACGCGGTCTTCGACCAGGCGGACGCGGTTTTCATCGTCCTTGGCAAGCAGCGGGTTGTAGGTGCCGACCTGCTCCAGATACTTGCCGTCGCGCGGGGCGCGGCTGTTGGCGACGACGACCTTGTAATAGGGGCGCTTCTTGGAGCCACCACGTGAAAGACGAAGAGAAACAGACATTTGAACTACCTTTCAGAGAAATCGGAGAAACAGTTGAAAATCACTTTTTGAGCAAATCGTTGAGATTGGAAGGGAGGCCGCCCTGCCCCGGGCCGCCCAGCCCTGGCAGACCGCCGCCACCCATTCCCGGCAAGCCGCCCGCGCCGCCAAGGCCGCCGCCTCCGCCGCCGCCGCCGAACATCCGGGCCAGGCCCTTGAGCCCGCCCATCTTCTTCAGCTTCTTCATTGCACCGGCCATTTCCTGGTGCATCTTGATCAGCTTGTTGACGTCCTGCACCTGCATCCCGGCGCCCTTGGCAATCCGGATCTTGCGCTTGGCATTGAGCAGTTCGGGGCGCTGGCGTTCCTTGGGGGTCATCGATCCAATCAGCGCTTCAAGATGGATCAGCACCTTGTCGTCCATCCCGCTGGAATCCATCGCCGCCTTGGCCTTCTTCATTCCCGGCAGCATCCCCGCCAGTGCGCCGATCCCGCCCATCTTGCGCATGTTGCGGAACTGGTCGGCCATGTCGGTCATGTCGAACTGACCCTTGGCCATCCGCTCGGCCATCCGATCGGCATCTTCCTGCTGGATCGCTTCGGCGGCGCGCTCGACGATCGAGACGACATCGCCCATCCCCAGGATCCGCCCGGCAACCCGGGCAGGATCGAAGCGTTCGAGCGCGTCGAGCTTTTCGCCGGTCCCGGCAAACTTGATCGGCTTGCCGGTGACCGCGCGCATCGAGAGCGCCGCACCGCCGCGGGCATCGCCGTCCATCCGGGTCAAGACCACGCCGGTCAGCGGGACTTGGGCAGTGAAGGCCTGGGCGACGTTGACCGCGTCCTGGCCAGTCAGCGAATCGACCACCAGCAGCACTTCCTTGGGGGTCGAGATCCCGGCCACCGCCTGCATCTCGTCCATCAGCTGCCGGTCGACGTGGAGCCGGCCCGCGGTATCGAGCAGCAATACGTCGATCGCCTGCAACTTGGCCGATTGCAGCGCGCGGGTGGCGATCTCGGTCGGCTGCTGACCGGCCACGATCGGCAGGGTCAGGACATCGACCTGCTCGCCCAGCACCTTGAGCTGTTCCTGCGCGGCCGGACGATTGACGTCGAGCGACGCCATCAGCACCTTCTTGCCGTGCTTTTCCTTGAGCAGCTTGCCGAGCTTGGCCGTGGTAGTGGTCTTGCCCGAGCCTTGCAGGCCGACCATCATGATCACCACCGGCGGCGCGGCATTGAGGTCGAGCTCGCTCGGCTCGTCACCGCCCAACATCTCGACGATCGCGTCGTTGACGATCTTGACGACCTGCTGGCCCGGCGTGACCGAGCGCAGCACGTTCTGGCCCACCGCGGCTTCGGTGACCTGATCGATGAACCGGCGGACTACCGGCAGCGCGACGTCGGCTTCAAGCAGCGCGATCCGCACTTCGCGCATGGCATCGCGAACGTCCTGCTCCTTGAGCGCGCCGCGCCCCTTGAGCCGGTCGAAGACAGTGCCGAGCCGATCGGACAGTGCGTCGAACATTCGCCTAACCACTCCAAAACGCGAAAAACGCCGGTGGACGAAACCTCGTCAACCAGCGTGTAAATCAGGTACTCAAATCGTCCGATTGGTGGAGCCTAGCGGGATCGAACCGCTGACCTCCTGCATGCCATGCAGGCGCTCTCCCAGCTGAGCTAAGGCCCCTTACCAATCCTTCCGGCAGACCCTGAGAGGTCCACCGCACTTGCCCTGCGGCAAGAGGCCGCCCCTCTAGTTGCGGCTCTCGCGCTTGGCAAGACCTTAATTCTCGTCGGTGTTGCCGTCCGCTTCCAGCCCAACGCCAAGGTCGTCGTCGCCGCCAAGATCGACGTCGTTGTCGGGCGAATCGCCGTCTTCGTCGATGTCCAGATCGGGATCGGCCAGGTCGGTATCCTCGACCACTTCGACCTTCTTCTGGATTTCCTCATAGGGAATCGGCTGCTTCGACTTGAGCACCGGATCCGGGTGCCAGACATAACCGCATTCCACGCAAGTGACGGGATCGCCCTTGCCGAGGTCGTAGAAGCGGGTGCCGCATTTCGGGCAGCCATGCTTGGTGCCCCATTCAGCCTTGACCATACAATTCCTCACTAGCGCCGCCCCATGGGGCCGCGAAAAAACTGCTAAATACGTATTGGGAGCGCAATGCACCAGTCCCAGCGCGGGCGCGCCTTGCCATAGCGCGACGGCGCTGTCAAAAGCCGCGCGCATTTTCACCGAAAGTCTGCCCCCCCGTGTCGCCTGACTCCGCCCCTGCCCAGTCTGCCCCCACCCCGCGCCGGTTCATGCCCGCAGGCCCCTTGAAGGGCGAAATCCGCGTGCCAGGCGACAAGTCGATCAGCCACCGCTCGATCATGCTGGGCGCGCTGGCGGTGGGTGAGACGCGGGTGACCGGGCTGCTCGAGGGCGAGGATGTGCTGGCCACCGCCGCGGCGATGCGGGCGATGGGGGCGAGCGTTGAGCGGACCGGCGAAGGCGAATGGTCGGTCCACGGTGTCGGGGTCGGCGCACTGCTCCAGCCGGAAGCTCCGCTGGACATGGGCAATTCGGGTACCTCGACCCGCTTGCTGATGGGGCTGGTCTCCACCCATGCGATCGAAACGCGGTTCTTTGGAGATGCCAGCCTGTCGAAGCGGCCGATGGGCCGGGTGATCGAACCGCTGAGCCAGATGGGCGCGGCGTTCGAGGCATCGGAAGGTGCCAAAGGTTCGCAAACTCTGCCGCTGACCGTGCGCGGCGCCAATCCCGCGGTGCCGATCGAATACCGCCTGCCGGTCGCCTCGGCCCAGGTGAAAAGCGCGGTGCTGCTGGCCGGACTCAACACGCCCGGGATCACCACGGTGATCGAACCCGTGCCAACCCGCGACCATAGTGAGCGCATGCTGCGTGGTTTCGGTGCTGATCTGACCGTCGAGGAAGTGGGCGGCGAACGGATCATCCGGATCCGCGGCGAGGCCGAGCTTCAGCCGCAAGTGATCGAAGTCCCCGGAGACCCAAGCTCCGCCGCCTTCTTCATGGTCGCCGCTCTGATCGTGCCGGGCAGCGAACTCTTGATCCGCAATGTGGGTCTCAACCCGACCCGGGCTGGCCTTGTCCATGTGCTGCGCCAGATGGGCGGCTCCATCGAGGAACTGAACGCCCGCGAAGTCGGCGGCGAGCCCGTGGCGGACCTCCTGGTCAAGCACTCGGCGCTGAAGGGCATCGATGTCGATCCGGCAGTCGCCCCCAGCATGATCGACGAATTCCCGGTGCTGTTCGTCGCCGCTTCGATGGCGCAAGGCACCACCCGCACCAGCGGCCTCGACGAACTGCGCGTCAAGGAAAGCGACCGCATCTCCGTCATGGCCGCCGCGCTGACCACTGCCGGGGTCAGCCTAACTGAAACCGAGGACGGCCTGATCATCGAAGGCAGCGGGGGCGAGCCCCTGCGCGGCAGTGCCAATGCCCGGGTCAAGACCCACCTCGACCACCGCATCGCGATGAGCATGGCGGTGGCCGGCCTGGCCAGCCGGGATGGGGTGGAGGTTGACGACACTCGCCCGTTCGCGACGAGTTTTCCGGTGTTTGAGGCGCTGCTGAATGGGGCAACCCTATGATCATCTCCGTCGATTGCCCCACCGCTTCGGGCAAAGGCACCATCGCCAAGGCGCTGGCTGTTTGTGCAGTTGTTGCGCCGCTCCTCGCGGCTTGCGGAGGCAAGCCTGAAGTGAATGCTGAACGGTCCACGTTCAACCGGGCATCTGCGAGCGCTTCCCAAATACCATTTGGCAAACAGGGAGTTGCAGCAGGGTCGCGCCTTCGGCAGCAAGGCGATGCCCCCTGCAATGCGGATTTCTGGACTCGATGTTCGCTTGTTGACCGCAATGGAGTGCAACATTCGCTCTATGACGGACGGATGGTGGTGAAGGTAATCACAGCGGGTAAGGGGCGACCTGTCCAGGCATTGAACATAGGAAACGCTCGTTCAAAGGCAGAGGTCGTCAAGGCAATCAACAGCTTCATTGCTCCCAAGACCCTTAGCTGTATCGGAAACGAAGAAGATGAGTGCTTTGCCTTGTTCGGTGAAGCGAGCCTTAAAGCGATGTTTGATCGCTCAGGTAACCTCAAATATGTTCGACTGGACGATTGGGTGACCTCATGATCATCGCCGTCGACGGCCCCACCGCCTCGGGCAAAGGCACCATCGCCAAGGCGCTCGCCGCGCATTTTGGCCTGCCGCATCTCGACACCGGGCTGCTCTACCGCGCGGTTGGGCGGCAGTGCGCTTTGAACCACGGCGATGCCGATGACCCCGGCGATGCCCTGGCCGCTTGCCGCTTCCCCGAGAGTCTGCTGGACGATCCCGAACTGCGCAGCGAAGAGACTGGCGGCCTCGCCAGCCGGGTCTCGGTCCATCCCGCGGTGCGCCGCGCGCTGTATGAGCGCCAGCGGGCCTTCGCGACCCAGCCCGGCGGCGCGGTACTCGATGGCCGCGATATCGGCACGGTGATCGCGCCCGAAGCCGAGGTGAAACTGTTCGTGGTCGCCAGCGTGCCCGCCCGGGCCGAGCGGCGGTTGAAGGAAATGCAAGCCTCCGGGCGCGATGTCTCGCTGGCCGAGATTTCAGCCGATATTGAGCTGCGCGATGCGCGAGACCGCAGCCGCGCCGACGCGCCGCTGGTTGCCGCAGCCGATGCGCTGCTGCTGGATACCTCTGACATGGGACGCGAAGCGGCGATTGCCGCCGCGGTTGCCCTTGCCGAGACGGCCGGCGCAAGGTCTTGATTGCCAGGCTTGCAGCACTCGGGCTCGATTGGGCCGCGTTCAAGGTGTTCATCTCTCACGTCACCGGTATCAGCCACGATGCCATGCACATCATTGTGGGCGTGATTGCCCAGCTGGTGCTGGCCGCGCTGTTGCGCAAATCGCTGGCATCGCCGTGGCCCTGGGCAATCGTGCTGCTGGCGACGCTGGCAAACGAGTGGAACGACCTCTACGTCGAACGCTGGACCGAGCAGGCAATGCAATATGGCGAGATCGCCAAAGACATCGCACTGACCATGCTGCTGCCCAGCTTGTTGCTGATCGTGGCCCGCTGGTGCCCGCGCCTGATGCGAAAGGACTAAACAAGGCTGGTGGGGTGATGGAGCGCCATGGCGGCGATCGCCGCAGCAATCCGGATAGCCGAGCGCGCCGCACGGTGATAGGACTGGCGCCATGTCCAAAGTGCTGCCCCTCGCCCTCACCGCCCTCGCCCTTACCGCTTGCCAGTCGGTGCCGAAGCAACAGGTGATCGAACTGACCGAGCAGGAAGCGCGCGGCTACACTTTCGCCAAGACCAGCTGCGCGGGGTGCCACGCGATCACCGCCAATGCCGCCTCACCCAATCCCGAGGCGCCGCCGTTCGAAGCGGTGGTCAACACCAAAGGCCTGACCGCGCGCACGCTGGAAGCCTTCCTGCGCGATTCGCACAATTTTCCGGGGCAGATGGCGTTCGAAGTCGACCCCGCGAAAGTCGACGACGTGACCGCCTATATGCTGACGCTGAAGCGGCCCGGTTACCGGCCCGCGCCGTGATGTTCCAAGCAGAACCAGTGACCATTGGGATTGCGAGGGGATAAGCCGCCGCCCTCGCCCTTCTAGAAGCGGATGCTGAATGTCGCTCCGCCATTGCTGACAACGCTGATTGTCCCACCCACGCTTTGCGTGAGAGCATGAATCAGGTTCATTCCGAGGCTCTTTTCGCTCGAGTTTTCAATGCTGAAGTCTGGCCCCAAGCCAACCCCTTTATCGCTGACTCTCAGCAGAGTTTCTTCGCCGTCGCGGTGCAATTGCACCTGCACCACGCCGCCGCTGGCACCGTAAGCGTGTTTGGCGGCGTTGGTCACCAGTTCGGTCAACAGCAGAGCGAACGAAACCGCATGATCGGGAAATACTTCGATGGCTTCTGCGGCGCAATTGATCTCAATCTGCTCAAGCTGGCCAGCCAGCGTTTGGCAAACGTCTGTCAGCAATGCCCCGAGGTTGATCGTCTCGCCGCCTGCTTCGCGCCAAAGCAGGTCATGGGTCCGTGCGACCGCAATGATCCGGTCCGATGCATCGCCTAGCGCAACTGCCTCGGTACTGGACTCGCTGGAGCGGGCTTTCATCCTGAGCATGCTGGACAGAACTGCCAGGCTGTTCTTGACCCTGTGGCTAGCCTCCTGAACCAGCAGCTTCTGGTAATCGAGCGCTTGCGAAAGCTTGTCCTCGGCCACCTGGCGGTCAAGCGCGACGCCAATGAAATTGGCCAGCCCTTGCAGAAAGGCCAGATCAGCGGCTTCAAATTCCCCCGCCGAGGAACTGTCAACTTCCAGCACCCCCCAGCGGCCGGCGCCATAAGTGATCAAGACGTTGATCGCGCGTTTGACGCCGTGTTCGATCATCAAAACTGGGGTGCGAAAATGCACTTCGCCTGCAAGATGGTTGGATATCACCGGGGATCCGGTGTGAAAGGCAAACCCAGCCGGGGATTCCAGATCGGCTCCAAACGACACCTTGCCGATCACCCCGCCCCTCCAGCCAACCCCGGCGCGGATCAGCAGGTCTTTTTCTACCGTTCGATACTCAAGGATCTTTGAAAGACTGGCCCGCATCCCCCGTGCGGCGGCTCGCGCCGCGCTATCCAACAGATCACCGACGCTGCTTGACTTCAGCGCTTCCATGCCGAAGTTTGACAGGACCGCTTGCTGTTCCAACCGATAGCCCAGCATCGATCCGGTGCCGACAGCGTCCATTGCCTGGGCGAATGAGCGCTGTTCCGCAGAATGCGCATCGGTTTTCTCCACCAATTCGGCACCGTTTGTTTTGAGTTCAACCTTTTTGCGAGGCATTAATCGCGATCCTTTGCGGAGTGGATCCTGGAAGAATCTCCCGACCC
>JANPMA010000160.1:0-7169 GCA_031422595.1 Novosphingobium sp.
GTCGCAGCGGGGTGGGGACTCGCCGCCCGCGTTGCGCTCGACTGACAGCCCCCACCCCAACCCCTCCCCGGAAGGGGAGGGGCTAAGGGAGCGAGTGACGGTCGATATCGGCGGCACCCACGCCCGCTTTGCGCTGGCCTCGATCGCTGCCGATGGTGCGATCGAGCTGGGCGAGCCGGCCACGCTGCACACCAAGGACCACGCCAGCTTCCAGACCGCCTGGGAACATTTCGCGCGGATGCACGGCGGGCGCTTGCCGGGCGGGGTCGCGATCGCGATCGCCGGGCCGGTCGGCGGGGAAGTGATCCGCTTTACCAACAACCCCTGGGTGATCCGCCCCGCACTGATCCCCGAAAAGCTGGGCGCGGACCGCCATACCGTGATCAACGACTTTGGCGCGGTGGGGCACGCGGTGGCCTGCGCCGGGGATGAGCATTTCGTCCACCTGGCCGGGCCGGACAGCCCGCTGTCCGCCAGCGGCACGATCAGCATTGTCGGCCCCGGCACCGGCCTTGGCGTCGCGCACATCTGGCGCGGCGGGGGTGAATACCGGGTCCAGGCGACCGAGGGTGGGCATGTCGACTATGCCCCGCTCGATAGCATCGAGGATGCGATCCTGGCCCGGCTGCGGCAACGCTATCGCCGGGTTTCTGTGGAACGGGTCGTTTCGGGCCCCGGACTGGTCGATATCTACGAGGCGCTGGCGCAGATGGAACACCGCGCGATCCAGCCGGTCGATGATCGGACCTTGTGGGGCCTGGGCACTTCGGGCGAAGACAGCCTGGCCGCCGCCGCGGTCGACCGGTTCTGCCTCTCGCTCGGCTCGTTCGCGGGCGATATCGCGCTGGCCCAGGGCGCTTCAGGCGTGGTGATCGCGGGCGGGCTGGGCCTGAGGATCAAGGACACGCTGCTGCGCTCGGGCTTTGCCAACCGCTTTACCGCCAAGGGGCGCTTCGCCGAACTGATGGGAACTTTGCCGGTCAAGCTGATCACCCATCCCCAGCCCGGCCTGTTCGGTGCCGCGGCGGCCTTTGCCAAGGAGCATCTCTCGTGAGTCCCATCGAAACGATCATGCGCACCGCCCCGGTGATCCCGGTGCTGGTGATCGAAGAGGTGCGGTATGCCGCAGCTATCGCCGAAGCACTGGTCAAGGGCGGCCTTCGCGTGCTCGAAGTGACCCTGCGCACCGCCGACGCGCTCGAAGTGATCCGCGAGATGAAGCAGGTCCCCGGCGCGATTGTCGGGGCCGGGACCGTGCTTAACGAACACGCGCTCGAGGACGCGCTTGAGGCCGGCAGCGAATTCATCGTCTCGCCGGGGCTGACCGAAAGCCTGACCAAGGCCGCGCTGGCAGCCGACGTCCCCTATCTCCCCGGCATCGCCACCTCGTCGGACGTGATGCGCGGGCTTGATCTGGGGCTTGATCGGTTCAAGTACTTCCCAGCCGAAGCGAACGGGGGGATCCCGGCGCTGAAAGCCATCGCCGCGCCGTTCGGCTTGGTCCGGTTCTGCCCGACCGGCGGGATCACTGCCGCGACCGCGCCTGACTGGCTCGCGCTCGATATGGTGCTGTGTTGCGGCGGGTCGTGGCTGGTACCCAAGGGCACGCCCGATCTGGGGGCGATCGAACACGCGGCTCGCACTGCGGCAGCCTTGGGGCAATGACGCTGCTGGGCGAGCTTGAAGCCCGGCTCGAGGCGCTCCACCCGCTCACCGCGGAAACCCCGCTGTTCAACCCGGTGTTCCAGCTCAGCCTGGAGCTGTCGCGGCGGATCGAAAGCGGCGAACTGCCGCTTGGCGAAGTGGCCAGGCTGGTCGCCGAGCTCGAATGCGAAGGCCTCCAGGCCCGCGCCGCGCGGCTCAGCCGCCTGGTCGCCCCGCTCGACCCGGCCGAAAACCAGGCGCGCCTGTCCGACCTCGCCAGCGGCGAGGACTTCGCCGCTTTCGCCGAGCGTTGGCGCCATCCCTTGCTTCATGTCGTCTTCACCGCGCACCCTACGTTCCTGCTGACCCGCCGCCAGAGCGAAGCCGTCGCCAGCGCGGCCAGCACTGGCGCGATCGACGCCGCCACCGCCTGCGTCGCTCCGCACGAACGCGATGCGATCACGCTCGACAGCGAACACGCCGACGCCATGGCCGCGATTGCCCGGGCGCAAGCGGCGCGCGATACGATGGTCCGCCAGCTGCTGGGCGAGGCCCGCGCGCGGTTCCCCGATCAGTGGCGCCAGCTTGCCCCGCTGCCGCTGCGCTTCGCCACCTGGGTCGGCTACGACATGGACGGGCGGACCGACATCTCGTGGGCCACCTCGCTGCGCTATCGCCTGGCCGAAAAGGCCGAGCGGCTGGGCAGCTATGCCGCAGCGCTGGAGGGCCTGGCACCGGACCTCACTGCACGCCTACGCCGCGCACAGGCCTATGCTGCAACGATGTCGGCTCGGTTCGGCGAGGACCTCTCCGCCCCCGCCGCGCTGTCCGAGGCCGCCAACGCGCTGACCGCAGACCATCCCGACAAGCTGACCAGTCTTTCCGCGATCATCGCGGAACTCGAACACCAAGCCGCTCAGGCTGCCGATGCCGAAGCCGAAACGCTGCTGACCGTCGCCGCCGCGATGCGCGCCGACGGCCTCGGCATGGGCTGGATCCACTTCCGGGTGAATTCCAGCCAGCTGCAAAACGCGATCCGTCGCCGGATCGACCCCACTGGCAAGCTCGACCTCGCCAGTCAGGCCGCGCTGATGCGGATGCGCGAGCTCCTGGCCGAGGCCAAACCGCTGCGCAGCAACTTCGCGGCACTGGCGATCGAGACCAGCACAGCAGTGCGCCAGTTTCTGGCGATGACGCAGATCCTGCACCATGTCGATGCCGATGCCCCGATCCGGATGCTGGTGGCCGAATGCGAGCAGCCGACCACGGTGCTGGCCGCGCTCTATTTCGCCAAGCTGTTCGGGATTGCCGACAAGGTCGATGTCTCGCCGCTGTTCGAAACCGAATCTGCGCTGGAACACGGCGGGCGGTTCCTCGACGCGCTGCTCGCAGAAGAAGCCTACCGCGACTACGCCCGCACCCGTGGGCGGGTGTCAGTGCAGACCGGGTTTTCGGACGCGGGGCGCTTCGTCGGCCAGATCTCCGCAGCACTGGCGATCGAGCGCCTGCAAGGGCGCCTTTCCGAGGCGATGGTCGCAAATGGCCTCGCCGATGTCGCTGCCCTGGTGTTCAACACCCACGGCGAAAGCATGGGCCGCGGCGCGCATCCCTCGAGCTTTGCCGACCGTGTGGCCTGGCCGCTTTCGCCCTGGGCACGTCGGCGGTTCGTGCGTGCGGGGATCCGGCTTGAGCCCGAAGTCAGCTTCCAGGGCGGCGATGGCTACCTGTTCTTCGGCACCCCCGAACTGGCGCTCGCCACCCTGACCCGCTTCGCCGAGGCCCGCCCGGCCGAGGCCGACGTGCAGGCGCCGACCGACCCGTTCTATCGCCGCACCGACCTCTCGCTCGATTTCTACCGCGCGATCCGCCGTTTCCAGGCCGCGCAACTGACCAGCCGGACCTATCCGCGCGCGGTCACCGCTTTTGGCTTGGGCTTGCTCAACGATACCGGCAGCCGCAAAAGCCGCCGCCAGAGCGATCTTGCCGCCGACCGCGAGATGAGTCTGCGCCAGATCCGCGCGATCCCGCACAATGCGGTGCTCCAGCAGCTGGGCTATCCGGTCAACGTGATCGCCGGATTCGGCACTGCCGCTGAGGGTAACTACGAAGCTTTGGCGCAGCTGCTGATCGAGAGCGACCGCGGCCGCCAGCTGGTCCGCCTGGTCCGCGCCGCCAACGCGCTGGCCAGCATCAAGACTGTCGCCGCCTTCGGCGAGCTGTTCAATTCGGCCTACTGGGCCAGCCGTCCCTATCGCGGCGACGAGCAGAGCGTTTCCGACGCCTGCCTGGCTTTGGCCGAATACCTCACCACAGATGACCGTACCGGCGTATTCCGGCGCCTCGCCTCGCGGCTCAGGGTCGATGCGCTCAAGCTCCACCGCCTGCTCGATCTGGTTCCCGACGAGGAGCCGCTTCAGGGTCGCGAGCATACCCGGCGGATGCTGGGCGTGCTCCAGGCGCTGCGTCTGGCGCTGTTCCAGCATATGTTCCTCAAGGCCGTCTCGGTCCCTCCCTTCAGCCGCGCCAATGACATTTCGCGCGAGGATGTGCTCGAAATGGTCTTTACGCTGCGGGTAGATGAGGCGCTGGCGCAGCTGCGCCGGGCCTTCCCGGTCAGCGAGCCCGGGCTGGGCGATTTCACCGTTGCCGAGCCGAGCGATTACCCCGACGAAGCGGCGGTCGGCTACGAAGCGATCCACCGCGACTTCATCGACCCGATCGAGCAAGCGCAAGCGCTGTCGCTCAGGATCGCCACTGCGATCGCCTGCTTGTTCGGCGCACACGGCTAAGGCTTGGTACGCAAATTTCGACCCAGACCCATTCGTCCCGAGCGAAGTCGAGGGCCGCGTCTAAGGGCTGTCCCTCGACTTCGCTCGGGACGAGCGTGTTTTTGAGGGATTCGGAAATTGCGCAAGGCGCTCCTGTCTCGCGCCATTAACCTTTCTGCGTTAGGAAGTCCCGCACCGGAACGCGTTTTGCGCGGCGCTGAAATTTGCCATGCTGTTGCGGCATGCCAAGCTGAAACGCAGTTCGGTTAGAGGGTTAGCAGGTATGAAGTTCAATCCGATCTATGCCCTGGGCGGTCTGTTCGTGACCGCAGTGGTGGCCGCCGGGGCCTGGTTGCTGCAGGTTACCAGCGAAGATGCGGCCCAGCCCTTGCCGAGTGCCGACCCCGCACTGGTAGCCAAAGCCCCGCCAGCTCCGCCGAAAGACGAAAGGTTCGTGATCAAGCGGATCCTGCCGATCACCGGGCCGATCAAGTATGGTGAATGGCATTGGGACGACAAGGACGTGCCCGAAGGCCCGCTGGTGATCACTGTCGACCTCGACGCGCGGGTGCTGTCGGTGTTCAAAGGCGGCTACGAGATCGGGGCTTCCGCGGTCCTGCTGGGGACCAGCGAGAAGCCCACGCCGACCGGAGTATTCCCGATCAAGTGGAAGAAGAAGGACCACTATTCCTCAATCTATGACGGCGCCCCGATGCCTTACACCATGAACCTGACCGAAGACGGAGTTGCCATCCACGGCACCAAGGTTGAAAAAGGCTATGCCAGCCACGGCTGCATCGGCCTGCCCGATCCCTTCGTCGCCAAGATTTTCGCGATCGCGCCGGTGGGGACCCCGGTCTACATCACCAAGGGCAAGATGGTGAAGCAGGGGGATAGTTTGATCTGAACCGTCATCCCCGCGAATGCGGGGATCGCTGGCGGCGTCACTCAAGGCCCCGGCAAACGCCAGCGGTCCCGGGTCAAGCCCGGGACGACGATCAAGCCAATCCTGTCCCCACATCCCGCCGAGTCGCATCGCCCAGCTGGCTGCCGCCATCGATATCCAGGATCGTCCCGGTGATGTACTTCGCCGCGTCGCTGCTCAGGAACACCGCGCCCTCGGCAATTTCCTCGATCTGGCCCCAGCGCTTCATCGCGATACGCTCGAAGTGCTTTTGTTTGGTCGAGGCGTCGGGCGCCAGTCGGGCCATGCCTTCGGTCCCTTCGATCGGCCCCGGCGATATGCCGTTGACCCGCACATCGGGACCCCATTCGAGCGCCAAGACCCGGATCAACTGGTTGATTCCGGCCTTGGCCGCGCAGGCATGGGCCTGGAGCTGCATCGGGTTGACCGCCTGTCCCGCCGTGATCGCGATCAGCGAGGCATTGGGGGCGAGCAAGTCATGGCAGCCGCGGAACACATTGAAAGTGCCGTTGAGGTCGATATCGACCACAGCCTTGAAGGCGTTCGCGCTCATCCCCAGTACTGGCGCGAGGAAGTTGCCCGCCGCGCCCGAGACCACGATATCCATCGGCCCGAGGCGGCTGCGCACGTCCTCCATCGCGGCACGAATCGCGCCAAAATCGCGCACATCGGCTGTCAGGCCCAATGCACCCTGGCCAATCTCTGCTGCTGCATTGGCAGCCTTTTCCGGATTGCGGCCCAGTACCGCGACCTTGGCACCCAGCTCGGCATAGCGCTTGGCGATGCCCAGGTTGATCCCGCTGGTCCCGCCGGCGACGAAGGCGACCTTGCCTTCAAGCAGGCCATCCTTGAACGGTGAAGTCATCGCTTTTGCTCCTTAGCGCGGGGCCATGCGGATCGCGCCGTCGAGGCGGATGCATTGGCCATTGAAATAGGAATTGCGCACCAGCTCCATCGCCAGGCTGCCGAATTCCTCGGGCTTGCCCAGCCGCTTGGGGAACGGCACCGATGCAGCCAGACTGTCCAGCACTTGCGGCTTGGCCCCGAGCATCAAGGGCGTCGCGAAAATCCCCGGCATGATCGAATTGACCCGGATGCCCACGTCCGAAAGGTCGCGCGCCATCGGCAGGACCAGTCCGTTGACCCCGGCCTTGGCCGAGCCATAGATGATCTGTCCAATCTGGCCGTCCTGCGCGGCAACCGAAGCAGTCAGCGTGATGCAGCCGCGCTCGCCGTCTTCGAGCGGATCCAGGCTGGCCATGCCTTCGGCCGAAATCGAGGCGATCCGGTAGCTGGCGACCAGGATACCCTGCACGCCGTATTCGTAGTCTTCGGTGGGCGTACGGCGCAGCTTGCCGGCCTCTTTGTCATAGGCCAGCGTCTTGCCGCGCTTGCTGGTCATCGCGCAGTGGACGGTGATGCGCTCCTGCCCGTGTGCCGCGCGCGCCTTAGCGAAGCCGGCCAGCACCGATTCCTCGGATGTGATATCGACCCGGCAGAACAGCCCGCCGATCGCCGCCGCGACTTCCTCACCCTTTTCCTCGTTGACGTCGAAGATGGCCACCTTGACGCCTGCCGCCGCCAGCGCCTCGGCCGTGGCCCGGCCCAGACCCGATGCACCGCCGGTCACGACAGCCGCAGTCGTTGAATCAATCCGCATTTGACTCTCCTGTTAATCGCGCGATTAATGGCGGCAATGAAGCGGCGCGGCAAGCCGCAATTGCCGGGAGTACACGAGATGACCGCCACTGCAGCCTGGGGCGCCACGGCTCCCGAATCCGGCCTGAACCCACTGAGCATCGACCGCAGAGATCTGCGCGATGAGGACGTGG
>JANPMA010000161.1:0-2100 GCA_031422595.1 Novosphingobium sp.
CGCCACATCCACCCGGTGCCTTCGCGGCAGGGGGTGCACTGGCCGCATGATTCATGCTTGTAGAAGTAGGACAGGCGTCCGATCGCGCGGACAATGTCGGTGCTCTTGTCCATGACAATTATGGCAGCGGTGCCAAGGCCCGATCCGGCTTCCTTGCAGCCATCGAAGTCCATCGGCATGTCGGGGCACATATTGCCCGGCACCAAGGGAACCGAACTGCCGCCGGGGATCACCGCGAGCAGATTGTCCCACCCGCCGCGAATCCCGCCGCAGTGCTTTTCGATCAGTTCGCGGAACGGGATGCTCATCGCTTCCTCAACCACGCAGGGCTTTTCAACGTGGCCAGAGATCTGGAACAGCTTGGTGCCCTTGTTGTTGTCCCGCCCGAACGAGCTGAACCATGAGGCCCCGCGCCGCATGATCGTGGGGGCGACCGCAATCGATTCGACGTTGTTGACCGTGGTCGGGCAGCCATAGAGCCCCGCCCCGGCCGGGAACGGCGGCTTGAGCCGCGGCTGGCCCTTCTTGCCTTCCAGGCTTTCGATCATCGCGGTTTCTTCGCCGCAGATATAGGCGCCCGCGCCGCGGTGGACGAAGACGTCGAAATCATAGCCACTTTTGCAGGCGTTCTTGCCGATCAGCCCGGCGTCATAAGCCTCCTGCACCGCGGCAAACATCACCTCGGCCTCGCGGATATATTCGCCGCGGATGTAGATATAGGCGGCGCGTGCGCCCATCGCGAAACCGGCGACCAGCGCGCCTTCGATCAGCTTGTGCGGATCGTGGCGGATGATTTCGCGGTCCTTGCAGCTGCCGGGTTCGGACTCGTCGGCGTTGATCACCAGGAAGCTGGGCCGCGCCGGGTTCGGCTCCTTGGGCATGAACGACCACTTGAGCCCGGTCGGGAACCCCGCCCCGCCGCGCCCGCGCAGTCCGCTGGCCTTGATCTCCTCAATGATCGCGTCCTTGCCCTTGGCCAGGATCGCCTTGGTATTGTCCCAATCCCCGCGCTTGCGGGCAGCCGCCAGCGTCCACGGCTGGTAGCCGTAGAGGTTGGTGAAGATGCGGTCCTTGTCCTGGAGGCTCATCGCGTGCCTCCAATTGAAAGATGCTCACGCGGAGACGCGGAGGCGCGGAGGAGTTGCCACGGCCGCAGGCCAATCACATCAACACAACCGCTCGGCATGGAAAATCGCAGTGAATTGAAAGCGGCTTCGCCGAAAGCGATACCCCTCCGCGTCTCCGCGTCTCCGCGTGAGAAAATCTCCATCACCAATCACCCCGGTAGTCGTGGTTTTCCTTGACCATCGCTTTGAGCGAAGTCGGCCCGCCCAGCGGCTCGACAGTGTGGCGACCCGGCTCTTGCGTTCCGGCCTTGGGGCTCTTGCCCGCAGCCAGCGCATCGAGCACCTTGTCAAGCCGGTCGGCGGTCAGGTCTTCGTAGTTGTCGTCGTTGATCTGGACCATCGGAGCAGAGGCGCAGTTGCCCATGCATTCGACTTCGGTCAGCGTCCACAGTCCGTCGTTGGTGGTGTGGCCTTTCGCCATTCCGCGTGATTTGCAGGCGGCGAACAGGTCGTCCGACCCACGCAGCATGCACGGCGTGGTGCCGCAGACCTGGACGTGGAATTTGCCGACCGGGACCAGATTGTACATGAAATAGAACGTCGCCACTTCGACCACCCGGATCACCGGCATGTCGAGCTCACGCGCGACATATTCCATCACCGGGATCGGCAGCCAGCCCTGCGTCTGCGTTTCCGCGCCGACCTGGCGCTGGGCCAGATCGAGCAGCGGCATCACCGCCGAACGCTGCCGCCCGGCCGGATAACGCGCGACGATTGCCTTGGCCTGCTTGGCGTTGTCCCTGGACCACGCGAAAGCACCCCACCGCGCGCGCAGTTCTGGGGTATCGGGTTCGAGATGACGGTCAGTCATTTTGCGCAGCCTCTTGCGCATCCAATTCGTTGTGTCGCTTTTGATAGCCGATTGCGAGCAGAGTAAGAACAACCGCAACCGCAACGAGCGCCAAAGAAATTGCCCTGCCCATTCTCACCGGTCACACTCCCCAAACACAATATCCAGCGCGCCCAGAATGGC
>JANPMA010000162.1:0-4493 GCA_031422595.1 Novosphingobium sp.
CCGCTGCGCCAGTGTCCTTCGAGACGCCTTCGGCCTTCGACAAGCTCAGTCCTACGGCTCCTCAGGACGAACGGATTTGGGGGTATGATACTTGGTTCACCCCAAAATCCCCGGCAAATCCAGCCCCTTCTCGCGCGCGCAGTCGAGCGCGATGTCATAGCCCGCATCGGCGTGGCGCATCACCCCGGTGGCGGGGTCATTCCACAGCACACGCTCAAGCCGCTTGGCCGCTTCGGGCGTCCCATCGGCGACGATCACCATGCCCGAATGCTGCGAATAGCCCATCCCCACGCCGCCGCCATGGTGGAGCGAGACCCAGGTCGCGCCGCTGGCGCAGTTGAGCAGGGCGTTGAGCAAGGGCCAGTCCGACACGGCATCGGTGCCGTCCTTCATCGCCTCGGTCTCGCGGTTGGGGCTGGCGACCGAGCCCGAATCAAGGTGGTCGCGCCCGATCACCACCGGGGCCTTGAGTTCCCCGCTCGCGACCATTTCGTTGAAAGCCAGGCCCAGCCGGTGGCGGTCGCCCAGCCCGACCCAGCAGATCCGCGCCGGCAAGCCCTGGAAGTGGATTCGCTCGCGCGCCATGTCGAGCCAGCGGTGGAGGTGGGGGTCGTCCGGGATCAGTTCCTTCACCTTGGCGTCGGTTTTGTAGATGTCCTCCGGATCGCCCGACAGCGCGACCCAGCGGAACGGACCGACCCCGCGGCAAAACAGTGGGCGGATATAGGCCGGGACGAAGCTGGGGAAGGCGAAGGCGTCCTTGACGCCCTCGTCAAACGCGACCTGGCGGATGTTGTTGCCATAGTCGGTGGTCGGCACGCCGCGCTTCTGGAACTCGAGCATCGCCTCGACGTGGCGGGCCATGCTGGCCTTGGCGGCCTTGGATACGACTTCGGGCTCGCGCTCACGCTTGTCGAGCCATTCGGAAACGGTCCAGCCGGCCGGCAGGTAGCCGTTGATCGGATCGTGCGCGCTAGTCTGGTCGGTGAGGAGGTCGGGCTTGATGCCCTTGGCCAGCATCTCGGGCAGCACTTCGGCGGCATTGCCCAAGAGGCCGACCGAGATCGCGCGCTTGTCAGCGCAGGCGGCCTCGATCAAGGCCATCGCCTCGTCGAGCGTTTCGGCCATGTGATCCAGATAGCCGGTGCGCAGCCGCATTTCGATCCGGCTGCGCTGGCATTCGATCGCGAGGCAAGAGACCCCGGCCATCGTCGCGGCGAGCGGCTGGGCCCCGCCCATCCCGCCAAGCCCGGCAGTGAGCAGCCACTTGCCCGACAAGTCGCCGCCATAGTGCTGGCGGCCCATCTCGACGAAAGTCTCGTAAGTGCCCTGCACGATGCCCTGGCTGCCGATATAGATCCAGCTGCCCGCGGTCATCTGGCCGTACATCATGAGGCCCTTGCGATCCAATTCGTTGAAGTGTTCCCAGCTGGCCCACTTTGGCACCAGGTTCGAATTGGCGAGCAGCACCCGCGGGGCATCGGCGTGGGTCCGGAACACCCCAACCGGCTTGCCCGACTGGACCAGCAGGGTCTGATCGTCCTTCAGCCGGCGCAGCGTCTCGACGATCTTGTCATAGCTTTCCCAATCGCGCGCGGCGCGGCCGATCCCGCCATAGACCACCAGCTCCGCGGGGTTCTCGGCAACGTCGGGGTGGAGGTTGTTCATCAGCATCCGCAAGGGGGCTTCGGTCAGCCAGGAGAGCGCGGTGCGCTCGGTCCCGGTGGCGGGCTTGATCACGCGGGCATTGTCGAGGCGGGTCATGCAGTCGTTCCTTCGGCAAAAGTCAGGCAGGCGGCGATCAGCGCGCGCAGGCTGGGTTCAATCGCGGGGTGTGCGTGTTTGGTGCCTGGCCAGCACCCCTCGTGTGGTACTTCAGGCTCATCCATGTAGCCGCGCTGGGCCAGTTCCATCTGCACCGCGTGGACGCCCTTTTCGGGCGCACCGTAGTGCCGGGTAGTCCAGCCGCCCTTGAAGCGGCCGTTGGCGATCCAGGTCTGGCCGGACTGTTCGCAGACCTTGACCAGCGCGGTCTCCAGCGCGGACCCGCAAGTTGCGCCGCTGTTGGTCCCAAGGTTGAACTGCGGCAATTCACCCTCAAACAGGCGCGGAATCCGGCTCCGGATCGAATGCGCGTCATAGAGCACCACGCGGGGGTGCAAGGCCCTCAGTCGTTCGATTTCAGCGGTAATTGCAGCATGATAGGGATCGAAAAAGGTCCGCCGCCGCCATTCGATCTCGTCCTCTTCAGGATCGAAAGCGCGGTAGAGTCGCTCGCCGTCGAAAGAGGTGGTCGGACACAGCTCGGTGGTCGCCATGCCGGGGTAGAGCGACGCGCCCGAAGGATCGCGGTTGACGTCGATCACCGAGCGGCTGACTTCGGTGGCGATCGTCGTTGCGCCCAGGTCTTTCACAAACTCATAGAGCTCGGCAATCCACCAGTCGGCATCGCGCCGGGCCAGCCAGGGCGAGACGAAGCGCGGCTCGATCCCGCCAAGCCCGGTGCCGCCGTGCGGGAAGGCGACGATCAGCGGCGCCTCGCCGCGATGGATCTGGAGCCAGTCGGTCATGCCACCCCCGGCAGGTCCAACGCCGCCGCTCCGATCAGTGCGCCCGTGCGGACCAGCGCGTTGGCCGCTTCCATATCGGGGTGGAAATGGCGGTCCTCATCGAGCGCGGGGACCTGCGCGCGAAGCAGGGCACGTGCCGCTTCAAGTGCGGCCGATGAGGCCAAAGGCGAATGGAATTCACAGCCCTGCGCCGCGGCCAGCAGCTCGATCCCCAGCACCGCTTCGGCATTGCGGACCATCGCCGCCAGCCGCCGCGCGCCGTGGGCGGCCATCGAGACATGGTCTTCCTGATTGGCCGAGGTGGGGATCGAATCGACCGAGGCCGGATAGGCCATCTGCTTGTTCTCGCTGACCAAGGCAGCGGCGGTGACTTGCGGGATCATGAAGCCCGAATTGAGCCCGGGATGCGCGGTGAGAAAAGCTGGCAGGCCCGACAGCGCGGGATCGACCAGCATGGCGATCCGGCGTTCGGCGATCGAGCCGATCTCGCAGACCGCCAGCGCGATCATGTCGGCGGCAAAAGCGACCGGCTCGGCGTGGAAATTGCCGCCCGACAGCGCCTCATCGTTTTCGGCGAAGACCAGCGGGTTGTCCGAGACGCCGTTGGCTTCAGTCAGCAAGGTGGTCGCGGCCTGGCGCAGCACATCGAGCGCGGCGCCCATCACTTGCGGCTGGCAGCGCAGGCAATAAGGGTCCTGGACGCGCGGGTCGTCCACCGCATGGCTGGCGCGGATCGCGCTGCCGGCCATCAGCGCGCGCAAGGCGGCGGCGGTTTCGATCTGGCCCTGGTGGCGGCGAAGCGCGTGGATCCGCGGATCGAACGGGGTGTCGCTGCCCTTCGCCGCTTCGGTCGAAAGCGCGCCGGTGACCAGCGCAGTGCGGTAGAGCCGCTCGGCTCCGAACAGCGCGGCCAGCGCATTGGCGGTGGAGAACTGGGTGCCGTTGAGCAGCGCGAGGCCCTCCTTGGGACCAAGTGTCAGCGGGGCCAGCCCGGCCCTGGCCAGGGCATCGGTAGCAGACAGCCGTTCACCGCCAAAATCGATTGCCCCCACCCCGATCATCGCCGCGGTCATGTGGCTGAGCGGGGCGAGATCGCCGCTCGCCCCGACCGAGCCCTGGCACGGCACCACCGGGGTCAGCCCCTGCACCAGCATCGCCTCGAGCAGCGCCACGGTCTCAGGCTGCACCCCGCTCGCGCCCTGGGCGAGGCTCGCCAGCTTGAGCGCCATCATCAGCCGCACCACCGGCACCGGCGAGGGCTCGCCCGTCCCGGCCGCGTGGCTCAGCACGATATTGCGCTGGAGCAAGGCCAGCTCGTCGTCAGCGATCCGCACCGAGGCGAGCTTGCCGAACCCGGTGTTGATCCCATAGACCGGCTCGCCTTTGGCCAGGATTCGCGCCACTGCGGCGGCGCTTTCGGCAATCACCGGAGCGCAGGCCGGATCGAGCCGCGCAGGCGCGCCCTGGTAAATCGCCTGCCACTGGGCCTTGGTCACATTGCCGGGATCGAGCGTTATCATCGGGGCATCTCTTGGCTTTGCCCGTCCGACCAGACGAGCGGGAACAGGGGGTCGTCCATTTCGGCCCCGGCGGGCAGGCGCTGGGCCAGGCCGGGAAAGTGAGGCGAAGTCGTCCAGCCGCGCGGGGCGTGGCGGACATCGTCGCCGATGTAGCGCAGCGACAGCACCCGGCGCCGCCTCTCCGAACCGGCCGCGCGGTGCAGGCTGAGCATGTTGAAAGCCACCACATCGCCCGGCTCCAGCGCCCAGCCGAGCACCGGATAGCGCGCCGGATCGGCATCGACGTCGGGCAGTTCGGCCAGGCTGCCTGCGGGGAACCATTTGGCTTCCTGGTCCATGAAAGTGCGCGGCATCAGCCAGGGGCCAAGGTGCGATCCGGCGACGAATTCGATAGTGGCTGCGC
>JANPMA010000163.1:0-31909 GCA_031422595.1 Novosphingobium sp.
GGCATAGAGCGTGGCGACCCGGGCCCACAGTTCGCAAGTGCCATTGGCGGGATCGGGCACGGCGGCCAGCGCGATCTTGATCCGGCCCTGGCCGTCGGGATCCTCCAGCGACTTGACCGTGGCGGGCATCACCCCGCCGAATAACCCGCCAAAGCCCAGCGGCGCGCGGGCCTGGGCCTCGGCTTCGCGGCGATCGCCAGCAAGGATGGCTTCGGCCAGCATCAGCTGCGTCCCAGCCCGGGGCGGTCGCAGGTAAACTGCGTGCGCGCGCCGTCGGAGGCATCGAACAAGTGGGTACGCGCGCGGATCCGGTAGTCGCCATCGAACAGCGGGCCAAGGCCGGTGAGCGAAAGCTTGGCCCCGACCCGCAGCAAGGGATCGGTCTCGCACTCGCCTTCGCCGACCACGAAATTGCGGGCGAGGTGGCGATAGCCGGCTTCGGCCAGGGTCTTGGCCTCGGCATCGTTGGCCGGGACCAGGTGAGCGATCTGGTCCTTGCGCGCACCAAAGGCCTGCTGGAGGATCTCGCCCCCGGCCTGGTCCTGGCCCAGCTCGCTGCCGAGCGCGGCCTTGTCGGCTTCGTGGCTCGCGGCCTTCTTGTCGGCGACGTTCCAGCCGCTGGCGAGCAGCGCGGTGCGCTGGGTTGCAAGATCGGCACTGACATCGAACGAGCGCAGGGTCCCGGCCCAGGCCAGCGAGACTGCGGGCACTTCGCGGGTGCGTTTGACCACCAGCTTGCCCTGATCGATCCAGACCATCGCATCCTCGCGCCGGGCGAGGTCGACCAGGAACGCCAGGTCGCTCTGCGCGACCTGGGCCAGCGCCTTCCAGCTGGGCCCGGAGACCGAGACATCGGGCTGGAGCCCGTGGTCCGAAGCGATCGTGCGGGCGACATCGGCCAGGCCCTTGGCGGCAAATGCGCGGGTCCGGCGGGTCATCCGAAGGTCCTGCAGCCGGTCTTCGGCCAGCACCGACAGTTCGGGTGGGCGGCCTTCCGGATAGTGCGCATTGATCGCGGTGATCTTGCCTGCGAACAGCACTTCACCGCCCTGCTTGACCGTGATGTCCTTGCCGAAATCGAGCACCTGGCGATCGAACCACTGGAACCCCGGCTGCTCACCGCCCCAGTTGCCAAAGCGCAGCTCGGCATGAGCCATCGTGTCGATCGCATCGCTCAGCGCGTATTCGAGCAACGCGGCTTCCAGCGTGGTTTGCTGCTGGCCGCCGATCTCGATGGTCGGGCGGGCGGGGCGCGAGGGCAGGCGGGTGACGGTCTGGGGCATGGCTCTGTCCTCAGCCCCTCAGCCGGGCCTGGCGGCGGCCCAGCACCCGCAAGCGCCGCGCAGCCGCCAGCATCGCCGCGGTTTCGGACTTGGGAGGTTTACCGCCCGCGCCCGCTGCGCCGCCGGCTTCGGCGGGGGGCAGGGTTTCGAAATTCTGGATCACGACGGGCATGGCTGTTCCTTGTCAGTTGATCCCCAGCCGGGGCGGCTGGATCGAGAAGTCGGTGACCGGGGCACTGGGCAGCGTGGGCGTACCCGCGCCAAAGCCGATGCCGCCGCCCAGCGAGGCACCGGCATTGGCGCCCAGGCTGAGGTCGATCGGGGTGCCGGGCGCGAGCCGCAGCGGGTCTTCGATCTTGTTGGCCGAGGCGATCCCCTGCCAGTTGCCGCCCTTGCCATCGGCGGCGGCCATGTCCTGCAGGCTCTTGCCTTTGGGCGCTGGCGTGAATGGCCGCTGCCCGGCGCGCGGCCCGGCGCTGTTGGGATCCTTGAATTCGGAGACCAGGATCTTCTGCTGGTTGACCGTCAGCGTGATTTGCGCGCGCAGCGGCTTGCCATCGGGCGCGAAGAATTCGAGGCTTTCTTCCAGCCCCTCGACCATCCCGTCGAAGACGAAGCTGCCCCAGACGAACCGCAGCCCTGGCGGGACCAGTTTGGAGGCATCGCGCTGCGAGGCGCGCGGGGTCATGAAATAGACCACCTGCTTGGTCAGCCGCCGCACGTCGTCGACCGGCTCTTTGGTCATCGCAGTGACATCGAACCACAGCGTGAGTGCCAGTTTGGTGGTACCGGCCCCGACGAATTGCATCCCCGAAGTGCCCGCCGCCTGGTTGCCGCCTTCGGGCTGTTTAACCTCGTTGGCGTAGGTGACCTTAAAGCTTTCCGGATTGAACTGGACCTCGATCGGCGTGAAATTCGGCTTCTCGGTGACGAGATCTTCCTCCAGCTCGATCAGCTTGGCCTTGACGAGGGTGACTTCGGTCATTGCCCGCCTCCGCCGCCGCCAGGAATTAGCTCGAATTTTTCGTAAGATAGCGCGAACTCTTCGATCGCTATCGCACCATCCTTGGCATTGAGCGTGGGGGCCTTGAACTTGACCGGCAGGCAGCGATGCAGCTGGAACCGGGCCTGTTCGGTGACGCCGTCGGTGGCGAACAGCACCACTTCGGCATTGGCCCGCAGCGCCGGATTGGCGACGGTATCCTGGGCCCACTGCCACAGCTCGAAACCGTCAGTCATTCCGCGCTTGAGCGTCAGGTTGGCATAGGCGGCCTGGCCGGGCACGCGGGTCACCCGGTCGTTGACGCCGCCTTCCTTGATTGCCTTGACATCGTAAGTCACTTCCAGCCCGTCGCATTCGGCGAAAGCGGCCTTGCACAGCGGCGCGCTGGCCCCGTCGGGATAGATCTCGACCCCGAAGTTGAAGGCGGTGAAGGGGCGTGCGGGCGCGGTCATGCGGCTTCCGCCAGGGTCAGCCGCGCGCCCTGCTGGACGAGACGGAAGGTCAGGAAACGCAGCGGCTGCGAAGGGGCGACGCCGATCTCGGCGACGATCCGGCCATTGTCGCGGTCGGCCTGGCTGGTCTGGATCGCCAGCCGCCAGCCCTGCTTGCCCCCGGCAAAAGCCCCGCGAAGCTGCATTTCGCCCAGCATCTGGCTGAAATCGCGTTCGAGCGCACGGCGCAGCGTGTCGCCGTTGCTTTCGAACACCAGCGGCTCGCCGCGGCGCAGCGCGACCAGCCGCAGGAAGATCATCAGGCGCCGGACATTGAGCTGGCCCCACTCAAGCTCTTGACTCAGCGTCATCGCATCGCCGGCCGCAAAACCCCGCACGATCGGGGCCAGCGCGTTGATCCGCGCTTCCTGCAGCGCCAGCCGGTCCTGCGGGGCGAACAGCGGATCGACCCCCGCGCAGTCGGCGAAAGCCCGGTTGGCCGGTGCAATCCAGGCCCCCTGGCTGCGCGCCAGTTCGGCCATCTGCCCGGCGATGCAGCCCTCAGGCGGGGCGGCCAGCAGTGCATCGCGGCCGCCCGGCGCTGCCCGGTAGAGCAGCCAGCCATGATAGACCGCGCCGTAGCTGAGCGTACGGCCTTCCTGCGGGCCAAGCTTGTCGGGCCGGGCGAAGTCCGGAGCCAGCTCGCTGAGCAGTCTTGTCTGGGCGGCAGCCTCACGGGCGCGCAGGCCCTTGGGCAGCGAGAGCAACGCAACATTGTCGAGCGAGCCCGCCGCGGCGCGTAGCAGCGCCAGTTGCAGCCGCACCAGCCAGAAGTTGATCCCCGGCAGCACCGCATAGTCGCTGGGCCGCACCACCACTGCGTGGACCGACCAGGCCGAGACATTGCTGCCATCGGCGCAGCGCAGGCGGAAATACCAGGCGCCCTGGCCAAGCCCGCTCAGCGCATATTGCGCATCGGTGCCTTGGTAGATCCGCGCCGAAGCGGCAAAATCGGGGGAGGAGCTTTGCTCAAGCTCGACCGGCACGCCCGGTTCGCCGCCAGTCCAGCGCAGGGTGAACTCGCCGGAATGGACCGGGGTGACCGGCCCCGACAGGTCGGGTGCGGCCAGCAGGCGCGTGCCGCAATCGAGGAAGCGCGCGAAATCGGGCGCATCCAGCTTGGGCAAGCCGCGCTGCGGCAGGCAACCGCCGGTGTGGCTGTGCCAGGAAATCGGATTCCCGGGATCGAGCGGCTGTGCACGCGGCAGTCCGCCAACCACGTCGAGTTCCCAGCCGGGCTGGGCCATGTCGGGCGCGGCCAGGATTGTCGGCAGGCCGAATGCGGTATCCGGGGTGTCGAGTAGCGCATGGATCCCGAACAGTTGCCGCTCGGCCACGTCACGGTGCTGGGCCAGGGCAGCGCCGACTTGCTGGGTCGAAAGCGCAACAAAGGCCGGGTCGATGAACAGCGCTTCGTCGAAGTTGGAGAGGCCGTCACGCTGGAGCGAACGCCGGGCCGAGGGCAGGGCCTGTGCGCTGGTCCCAAATGCGGTGCCGCAGCCCAGCGGCAACCAGCAGGCGCGCAGCAGCTCGCGGTCGGCGGCGGTGAAATCGAGCGTGCCGAACCGGGCAGCGGCGGCGGCGAAGGCGGCGGCTGACTGGTCGGGCAGTCCGGCATTGCCCAGCTTGGCCCGGTCGCGCCCGCGCAGGCACAGCGCGAAGCGTTCGACCGCGCGGCGGCGCTCGCGCGGGGCGAACCAGGCGTCGTCGCTGATCAGCGAGCTGGGTCCGCCGCTGCCGACGAAACCGGCCCCGATCGCATCGAGCTGCCGGGTCTGGCCGTCCAGCGCGGTCCGGCAATCGAACGCGACTTTTCGCGCCGAATAGTGCTGGCCGGGAACATGGTTGGGGACCTGCCGCCAGGCCTCGCCGAAAATGGTGTTCTCGCCGATCCGGTCGGCGCGCAGGAAAATCGCATTGCCGCTCGCCGCGAACTGGACCCAGCTGCCGATCGGCGGCGGACGCTCGGGCTTGGCGGCAAGGGTGATCCGCCCCAGCTTGGCGTTGAACGTGGCATCGGGGCGGGCGGGGTGGCCGACGAACTGGCACTTGCCGACAACTTCGCTGTTGGCCTCGCCGAAAATGGTGTTTTCAACGATCCGGTCCACGTGCAGGAACACAACATTGCCGTTCGCCGCGAACTGGATCCAGCTGCCGATCGGCGGCGGAGGCTCGGGTTTCGCGGCAAGCGTGATTCGCCCCAACCTGGCGTTGAAAGTGGCATCGTGGAGGGCAGGGTGGCCGACGAACTGGCATTGGCCGACAACTTCGCTGTCGGCGTCCCCAGCCGGAGCAAAGGCCCCGCACCACAACGCCTGCCATTTGCCAGTGAAGAGCCGGATCACCCGCGCGAACCGGCGGGTGCTCCCATCGACGCTCGAAAATTCGACCAGGTCGCCCGCCGCCAGCCCGCCCGGATCGCTGAACTCGACCCCTGCATGGAGCGCGCGGTAGGCATCGATCTGCGCGGACGAGAGCCCCGCCGCGCCGTTGTCCGGCGTGCCGGGAAGCGCGGCGCAATTGGCCAGGGCGAAGGGCTGCACTTTGATCCGCACCGCGACGCCGAGGCCGTCCGACCAGCTGCCCAGACTGGCCGCAGAAAGCCAGGCCGGGCGCAGCCGTGAGCTTTCGCCGCCAGCCTGCCAGGGCAGCCGTTGAAGCACTCCGGGGAGGGGGAATAGGCCCGCTTCGGCCAGGTTGGTCTGATCGGGCGCGCGGCCAGTCTCGATCTCCCATTGGGCTTCGCTCGCCTCAGTGCGGGCCAGCCTGACCACCCAGCACTTGCGTCCGCCATTGGCGAAAAAGCCGCGCACCGCCCCGGCCAGCCGTGAGGTGGCATCGGCTTGCCCGTCGCGCCCGGCAGCCAGCGTCACCTCGCCGCCGAACAGCGCGGCAAAGCTCGCCACGCTGTCCACCGCGATGGCGCGGTGGCATGGGCCGCGTGCCGCGAAGCCTGCGAAACCAGCCACGTCCATCGGCGGCAGAGCAGGCGCGCGGTCACGCGGCAGGGGTTCGACGGCAATCCCGGGCAGGCGGGCGGGGGCGTTCACTGGATTACTCCATCTCCAGCCGTTCGTAGGCCATGACGAGCTCTTCCATCGCCACGTCGGTGCCCTTGGCGTTGAGCGGGCCCGAGGTGTGCTTGGTGATCCGCGCACGCATCAGCTTCCAGGTCTGGACCACTTCGGAATGGTCCTCGTTCTGCAGCTGGATGGTGACCGTGCGCATCGCGTTCTGGTCGCCGTTGCGGATCTGGTTGAGCCAGTTGTAGAGATTGAGCGAGCCGATCACGCCGCGCTTAAGCGTGACGTCGCTGGCCTTGTTCAGCCCGGTGGTTTTCATCACCGAATTCTCAAGGCTGTTACCGTTGCGGTATTCGCTGACGGTTACTTCCATCCCGATCCCGGAAATCTCCTGAAAGCCGGCATCGGCCCCGGTGGTGTTGCCATCGCCCAGATCGACAAGGAAGTTGAACTGGACGTAGGGACGATCGCGTTTGACTGCCATTTCGGTGCTCCTCAGGCCTTGCGATCGGCCGTCCACTGGCCGACGCGGAAGATGACGAATTCTGCGGGACGCAGCGGGGCGACGCCGACCTGGCAAACCAGCCTGCCGTTATCGAGATCGTTCTGCGTCATGGTCGAGCGGTCGCATTTGACGAAGTAGGACTTCTCGGGCTTGTCGCCCAAAAGCGCGCCGCTCTGCCACTCGTTGAGCAGGAAATCCTCGATCGTGCGGCGCACGTTGGCCCACAGCTTTTCGCCGTTGGGTTCGAACACCGCCCACTGCGTGCCTTTGTCGATCGAACGCTCAAGGTAGGCGAAATAACGCCGCAGATTGACGTATTTCCACTCGGGATCGCTGGTCATGGTGCGTGCGCCCCACAGCCGCATCCCGCGCCCTTCGAAGAACCGGAAGCAGTTGACCCCTTCGGGGTTGAGCACTTCCTGCTGGCCTTTGTTGAGGAACTTCTCGAACCCGATCGCCAGGTTCACCACTTCGTTGGCCGGGGCCTTGTAAACCGCGCGTTCGATATCGTTGCGGGCATAGATCCCGGAAACGAAACCGGAAGGCGGATAGTGGTTTTCCTGGCTGGTGACCGGATCAATGATCCGCACCCAGGGATAGTAGAAAGCGGCGTACTTGCTGTCGAACTTGCCGCGATAGGCGCGAACGTCGGCGATCGACTGGCCTTTGATGCTGTCGATTACCGCGATCCGGTAACGCATGTTCTGGGCGTGCGTGATCAGCGCATTGGCCACTGCCTGGGCATTGGCCGAACTGGCGCTTGAGCCAGGTGCCGCGACAATCGAGATGTCTTCGACCCCTTCGAACGATTTGAGACCGGTCCTGCGGTTGGTGGCCGGATCCTCCGCACCTTCGTAATCGCCCGAAACCGGCTCGATCCCGTCGTTGCCGCCGGCAAGGACGTATGTCAGCGAGGTCTTGGCCAGGTCGGGCGCGTCTGCTGCCAGATCGGCGACCTTGATTTTGCCTGGGGTGGAACCGGTGGTGGTGTCAGTGAACGACGCGATGATGTCCAGGCCAGTCGGGTCAGAGGCAACGCCATCGCGTTCAATCACCAGCGGGGTCGATCGCGCCATGCCGTCGCTTGGCAGGCTGGCGGAGAAGACCTTGAGCAGCGAGTCAGGGGTGCCGGCTGAAGTGTGCCGATTGTCAAGAGCCACGTCGACTTGCGCGAATGTCGGCAGATCGCTCGACGAAGGCTGGTAAAACACCGAAACGGTTGCGCGCCTGATCCTGACGTTGGTGTCGATCGAGTTGTGCGTCAGAGCCAGCTTCTTGGCAGCGACCGCGGCGATGGGAGGAGTTGCGGCTGGATCGGCAGCAATGGCTTGCTGCGTCAGGTTCCAGACATTGTTCGGTCCGTCCCATTCAAGCCGGTAGAATCCGACCAGCCCGGCTGGCGCGGTCGGCGCTAATGCAGGCAGCTCAACCGGCGGCGGGTCGAACGAGACGTAAACGATATCACCGTCACCTAGCCCTTTGAGCGACTTGTTCGTGCCTTCGATGACCAGGCGATTCTGGCCCAGCGCAAACTGCAGCGTAAGTCGACCATTGCCAGCGGCACCCGGGAAACGTGCCGAGAACTTGAGGATGTTTACCCCGTCTTTCGTCGCTCTGCCGTCATTGTTGCTGCCCTTCTTGAAGACCCGGCTGACGTAAAGCCGCTTGCCGCCTTCCTCAAAGAAGGCGCGCGCCGCGTTCCACATGTAGTTGTCGATTTCGGTGCCGTTCCAGGTCAGCTTGCCGCGTCCGCCATAGACGCGTTCAAATTCGACCAGCGAGGTGATCACCTCGGGCTCTAGATCGGTCGGTCCAAAAAGGGTCGGGCCGACAAAGCCCGTCGTGGTGGTGCTCACGCCTTCGATCGATTTGGCGCGATAGCTCACCTCCTCGACGAAGACACCGGGTGCGAGATATTCGGGCATCCTACTTCTCCTTGGCGGGAACTTACGGGTTGTTGAGGTACAGCGAGGACTTGGGCGTGCCGGGCGGGCTTTCGCTGCGCAGCACCAGCGGCTTGCCCATTTCGAGCTTGAGGACCCCCAGCGGGGGCAGGGCGTTTGCCGTGGTTTTGAGCGCCAGCCGGGCCGGCTTGGTAAGCTGGGTCAACAGCTCCTTGAGGTCGGGCACCACGGTGGGATCGTCCGGCTTGCCCAGCGCGTCACAATAGACTGCCACGCTGACATCCCAGCTTGGGGTGGCACGGCCCTGGGTCTTTTGCTGCGGGGTCAGGTCGGGCAACAACGGGTAGGGGAAGAACACGCCAACCGCGCCGCCAGCATCGGCCAGGCCAATCCCAACCAGTGTGGTCCCTTGGGTCACGGTCACCAGTGCCCAGGCAGCATTGGTCAGCTCGCCGCTGACCGGCTCACGCAGTGCGAGATGGGCATGGACCCGCGCCAGTGGTCCGGCATTGTAAGAGCTGGTGGGGAACAGCGGCAGATAGGGCGGCTTGAAGCCTTGCGCGGCCCCGGCGGGCATCAGCGGGCCGTAGGCGGCAGGGGTCAGGTTCGGCCAGTCGGGCCAGACCAGCGTCCCGTTGACCGGCAGCCTGGCGACCAGCCGCAGCGGCAGAAACTGGCGGGCCGGATCGTCGACCGCGAACCGGTAGTCGCGGCTATTGGCCGCCCAGCTGGCCGGATTGTCGGCAATACTGCGGAATTCGCCGAGGATGTCCTGGTTGACCCAATGCCCCGACGGGGTCGGATCGAGCACATATCGCCTTGCGACATCGACCTTGCGTTCGACCCCGACCGTCAGGCCGGTGCCGACCAGGCCGCCGGTTGCGCTGTCGCGTAGCCGCACGCCCAGCGGAACGCGCAGTTCGACCAGGTCGAAGCCGGGGGCGAGCTCGGCGATCATTCGGCCGGCTCTCCTGCCTTGATCGCCCGGTCGATCACCGGCGCGCCGCTGCTCAGCTCGACGTCGCTGTCGAGCAGAACCATCCGGACCAGGTAGTTCACCCCCAGCGGGGCCTTTTCAATACGCGACCACATCGTGATGTAGTCGGCGACCGCAAGCGGCTCGCAGACCGGCTCGATGCTCTCGATTGCCGGAAACACGTCGGTCTCCGACAGGTAGTGGTTGAGCTGCCCCGAATTGAGCCCGCCGGCATCGGCCATCGCCCGCATCATCCAGCCCAGGATCCGGTGCTGGCGTTCGGCGTTCGACGCATAGGGCAGCAGCATGATGTGAAGGTCGATCGGCAGCGATGGCTTGAACGTGCGGCCATCGGCATCGATCCGCGACGGCAGGCCGCGGCGCTGCAAGTTGATCGTGGTCCGCCACAGCAGAATCGCGATCCCTTCCTCGCTGAGATCGGCGACATCCTTGGGCTGGATCGTCTCGATCTTGAGCTTGGTGCCGAACTCGGCGCGCGGATAGGTTTCGCTGAGCAGCCCCTTGATCGCCGCGCAGACTGCGGCAATGGCCATGTGCCGGGCCATCAGTGGCGAGTCCCGTGCTGGGCCAGCGCGGCCTGGCGCACCACGCCGCATAGATCGCCCGGTTCGGACAGGAACTCGCGGTGGCACTCCAGCCGCAGAATCGAGGCCTGCTCGCCATTGGGGTCGAGCGCGACAATCGCGGGCGGGAAATCGCGCAGCATGGTGGCCAGCGCCAGCCGCGCCTCCTCGCTACCGCCGTTGCAAACCAGCAGGACATCGAAGTCCTTGTCCTGCTGCCCGTCGATTTCGAAATCGGACTGGGTCGCCAGCGCCGAAGCGACGATTTCGCGCAGAAGGCTGGGCATGGGCCCAAAGCTGATGCGAATCACTGGTTCGACCTCGCTGGCGGAATCGGCGGCTAAGAGGGCAAGCCTAGGCCGTCCTCTGGCGGGCCAGCCATGCGCCAAAAGGCCCAACCGGCGGCCCGAACCGGGCGATCCGGGCTGGAAACCGGGTCTTTCGTCCGGCCCGGTGGTCCCTGTCCGGGCCTGGGCCGGTGCCTTGAGGCGGACTGTTTGGTGGTTGAGTCGTCGGTCCATCGGAACCGGTAACCGATTGAATTTAAAGGCTACTGGGCGCTGCAGACACAGGCCGAATGGTCCGGACCATCGGCCTAGACCCCGCCACTGCGAGCCAAGACTAGTGGGCGATCCGACGCGAGTAAGGCTCAATTCGGCGGATGTGTCGAAAAAAGCCAAGTCTAATGCCGCAAGATAGGTCCATAGTGGAGCTGTCTCGAAGGTCGCCTCATACCAATAAATTGGAAACGCGTTCGCACCCGGTGCCTTTCCAGGGCATGCAACCGCCGGCTGCAACTTGGTTCGGAGGACCTGATGTCAGTTGAGTTGCCTGTGCAGTCATGCGGAGCCTTGCCGCGACTGCTGATCGTCGGAGACATTGCGCTGTTTCGGGAAGGGATGCTTGCCGCCTTGTCGCGGACCCAGCGTTTCGAAGTTGTCGGTGCCGCCGCAATAGGCGAAGCCTTAGAGATTGTGCGCGGGGGCGAAATCGAGGTTGTGGTGGTCGACACCTCGCGGCGCCGCGCACTGGGTCAGGCCCGGCTGCTCAGCGAAGCCAGTCCCGGGATCGGGCTTGTCGCCTTCGGGATCAGCGGGGTCGACGATGCCCTGGCCTGCGCCGAAGCCGGAGTGCGCGCCTTCGTGGGCGAAGATGGCTCGATCGAGGCGATCTGCGATGCGGCGATGCTGGCGGTTCACGGCCTCAGCGCCTGCCCGCCCGACCTGACCGCGCAATTGCTCGACCGCTTCGCCGAAATCGCCCGCGATGCCGAATTCAGGGCCAGCGAACGCCTGACCTCGCGCGAGGGAGAGGTGGCCCGGCTGGTCGCCGATGGCCTTTCCAACAAGCAGATTGCGCGCGAACTGGCGATCAGCCCTGCGACGGTCAAGAACCACGTTCATGCGATTCTGGGGAAGTTCGATTTGCCGCGCAGGAGTGCGATCGGGCGGCAGTTGCAGAGTGCGCAGCCGATGATGGCTTGAGGGCTAGCTGCGGCTGTCGGGAATGGCAGTCTTGGGTTGAGAGTGTCCCCCGTCGCTTGCGCTCGGGAGTTTTCGGGGAAGATGTCCCCCGGACCCAGCGGCTGTCGGAACCGGGATCGCTGTGGTGATAGCGTGCCCGTCGCTTGCGCTCGGGAGTTTTTGCGGAAAACGTCCCCCGGACGTTTTCTACTTCGCAAAAACTGGTCGGGGAAAGAGGATTCGAACCTCCGGCCCCTGCCTCCCGAAGACAGTGCTCTACCAGGCTGAGCTATTCCCCGACCGATCGTTCACCCCCAAAGAGCCAGGAGACTCAAGCGGGGGCGAGGCAGGAGCGGGCCTATAGTTGGCGATTCTGCAGGTGGCAAGCGGGCAATCTCGCGCTAGGGTCATTTCATGGCCACGGCACCGATTCCTCTCGATTCTCCCCAAGCTTCCGGACGCAGCGACCACTGGGAGTGGCAGTATCTCGAACTGATGCGCCAGATCTGGGAGCGCGGGGACGAGCGGATCGACCGCACCGGGATCGGCACCCGATCGGTGATCGGCGCGCAGATTCGCTTTGACCTGTCGGGCGGGGCGATGCCGCTGCTCTCGACCAAGCGGGTCTACTGGAAGACCGCGACGCGCGAATTCCTGTGGTTCCTGACCGGCAGCACCAACATTCGCCCCCTGGTGCTTCAGGGTGTGAAGATCTGGAACGAGTGGCCCCACGCCAATTACGTCAAGGCGACCGGCGAAACGCTTTCGCTCGAACAATTCGCTCAGCGAATCGCTGAGGATGAGGCTTTTGCCCGGCAATGGGGCGATCTCGGCCCGGTCTATGGCAAACAATGGGTCGACTGGCCGACCTATGAACCGGCCGGGGACGGGCTCTACCGCAAGGGACCGGGGATCAACCAGGTCGCCCAGGTGGTCGAGAGCCTGCGCACCAGCCCCGGCAGCCGCCGCCATATCGTCGAGGGCTGGAACGTCGCCGAGATTGACCAGATGGCTTTGCCGCCGTGCCACAAGACCTACCAGTTCCATGTCGGCTCAGGGCACTTGAACTGCGTGCTCTATCAGCGCAGCTGCGATGTCGCGCTGGGGCTGCCGTTCAACCTGTGGGGCGCGGCGCTGTTCACCCGGATGCTGGCGCAGCAATGCGATCTGGAGCCGGGCGAGCTGGTCTGGCTGGGGGGGGATACGCACCTCTATCGCAACCATGCCAAGCTGATCGAGGCGCAGTTGGCAAGAGTGCCCTCGGGCGAGGCGACGATGCAGATCGCCCGGCGGCCGGAAAGCATGTTCGGCTATGCCATCGAGGACTTCAGCGTGAGCGGCTATGCCCCGCAGGAACACATCGCGGCTGCGGTGGCGGTGTAATCCTCCCCGGCACGGGGAGGGGGACCACGCGCAGCGTGGTGGAGGGGGCTCGCCCCAAACGCAGCGTAACGCGGCAAGCCCCCTCCACCAGCTTGCGGCCGGTCCCCCTCCCCATTTTGGGGAGGATAGTTGACCCTGAAACCAGTTTGAAATAATATGTCGCGCGTCTAAAATTTGCTTCCAACGCCCAAGCAATGCGGGAGAGCGCTTCATGGCCAAGGGGCCGATCAGTGCCGGAACCTCGCGCGGCAATCTGCCGCCGCTGCGCCTGCACGTGCCCGAACCGCCGTTTCGCCCTGGTGATCCGGTCGATTACAGCTTCCTCGAGATCCCCGAAGCAGGCGCTTTCCCGCGTCCGGACGAGGGCTGTGCGACCGAAGAGACTTACCCGCTGTGCAACGGCCTGATCCGCGTTCTCGATCAGGACCACCGCGCCGTCGGTGCCTGGGATCCCAAGCTCGACCCCGAAACCATGCGCCGACTGCTGCGGGTGATGGCGCTGACCCGGGCCTTCGATGACCGGATGTATCGCGGCCAGCGCCAGGGCAAGACCAGCTTCTACATGAAGTGTACCGGCGAAGAGGCGACCAGCGTCGCCTCGGCCTTCGCGCTCGCCGACGATGACATGGTCTTCCCCAGCTACCGCCAGCAGGGGATCCTGATCGCGCGCGGCTATCCGATCGTCGAGATGGTCAACCAGATCTATTCGAACCGCGCGGACAAGCTCAAGGGCCGCCAGCTGCCGATCATGTATTCCAGCGCTGAGCACAACTTCTTCACGATCAGCGGCAACCTGGCGACGCAGATGCCGCAGGCCGCAGGCTGGGCGATGGCCAGCGCGATCAAGGGCGATACCCGGATCGCCAGCACCTGGATCGGCGAGGGATCAAGCGCCGAGGGCGATGCCCATGCCGCGTTCATTTTTGCGACAGTGTTCAACGCACCCGTCGTGTTCAACGTGGTCAACAACCAGTGGGCGATTTCCAGCTTCTCGGGCTTTGCCGGAGGCGAGCGGGCGACCTTTGCGGCGCGGGCGATCGGCTATGGGATCGCGGGTCTTCGGGTCGATGGCAACGATGCGCTGGCAGTCTATGCCGCGGCGCGCTGGGCCGCCAACCGGGCGCGGGCCGGCAAGGGTCCGACCCTGATCGAGCACTTCACCTACCGCGCCGAGGGGCATTCGACCTCGGACGATCCCAGCCAATACCGGTCCGCGCTGGAGCAGAAGGAATGGCCGCTGGGCGATCCGATCACCCGGCTCAAGCAGCACCTGATCGGCCTTGGCGAATGGAGCGAAGATCAGCACGCGGCGATGGATCTGGAGCTGGCGCAGCAGGTCAAGGCCGCGACCAAGGAAGCCGAAAAGAACGGCGTACTGGGCCACGGCCTGCACCACCCGTTCCACACCATGTTCGAAGACGTGTTCGAGGAACTGCCCTGGCATCTTGAGGAGCAAGCCGAACAGGCGATCCGCGAGCGGCGGATCAAGTGGCCCAGCTGGAAGGAGTACGAATGATGACGCTTGAAGAAGCGCCGCTTTCGCTCGCTCAGGCGCCCAGCCGCCGGCTCAACATGATCGAGGCGATCAACGAAGCGCTTGGCGTGATGATGGAACGCGATTCCAACGTGGTCGTGTTCGGCGAAGACGTCGGCTATTTCGGCGGGGTGTTCCGCGCCACGGCGGGGCTGCAGAAGAAGTTCGGCAAGAACCGGGTGTTCGATACCCCGATCAACGAATGCGGGATCATCGGCGCGGCGGTGGGGATGGGGGCCTATGGCCTGCGCCCGGTTCCCGAAATCCAGTTTGCCGATTACATCTACCCGGGGCTCGACCAGCTGGTCAGCGAAGCGGCGCGGCTGCGCTATCGCTCGGCCGGGGAATTCACCGCGCCGATCACGGTGCGCAGCCCGTTCGGCGGCGGAATCTTTGGCGGGCAGACCCACAGCCAGAGCCCCGAGGCGCTGTTTACCCATGTCGCCGGAATCAAGACCGTGATCCCCAGCACCCCGCACGATGCCAAGGGGCTGCTGATCGCGGCGATCGAGGACAACGATCCGGTGATCTTCTTCGAGCCCAAGCGGATCTACAACGGCCCGTTCAGCGGCTATTACGACAAGCCGGTCGAACCCTGGGCCAGGCATGAGGGCAGCGAGGTTCCCGAAGGCTACTACCGCATCCCGCTCGGCAAAGCGCGGATAGTGCGCGAGGGCGAGGCGGTGACCGTGCTGGCCTATGGGACGATGATCCATGTGGTCGAGGCGGTCTGCCGCGAAAAGGGTGTCGATGCCGAGATCATCGATCTGCGCACACTGGTGCCGCTCGATATCAAAACGATCGAAGCATCGGTCCGGAAAACCGGCAAATGCCTGATCGTTCACGAAGCGACGCGGACCTGCGGGTTCGGCGCGGAACTCAGCGCGCTGGTGCAGGAGCGCTGCTTCTATCACCTCGAAGCGCCGATCGAGCGCGTCACCGGGTTCGATACCCCCTATCCGCACAGCCTGGAATGGGCATACTTCCCCGGTCCGGTCCGCATTGGCGAGGCTGTTGACCGATTGTTGAAAGCATAAGGCAATGGGCAAGTTCATATTCAACCTCCCCGACATCGGCGAAGGCATCGCCGAGGCCGAGATCGTCGCCTGGCACGTCAAGGTAGGCGACCGGATCGAGGAAGACGGCAAGATCGCCGATGTCATGACCGACAAGGCCACGGTCGAGATGGAAAGCCCGGTTTCGGGGGTGGTGCTGTCGGTGGCGGGCGCGGAAGGCGATATGATCGCGATTGGCTCGGCGCTGGTGGTGATTGAGGTGGAGGGGGATGATACGGCTGGGGCTGAGGAAGCGCCAGGGGCTTCGACAGGCTCAGCCCGAGCGGACGTAGAAGAAGCGGCTGTCGCTACGGAAGTTGTTTCACACCCAGCGCCTACGCCCGCACCGATTCCAACCCCCACGCCCGCTCAGGCTGAGCCTGTCGAAGCCCCCGCGCAACCAGCGCATCATAGCAAGGTCCTGGCCAGCCCCGCCGTGCGCGCCCGCGCTGCCGAACTCGGGATCGATCTCGCTCAGGTCAAACCCGCCGAGGACGGACGGATTCGCCACTCGGACCTCGACGCTTTCCTCGCTTACAACGCCTCTGGCGGATTCCGCGCGGCTGGTGCCAAGGGCGTCGATCAGGACGTCAAGGTGATCGGCCTGCGCCGCCGGATCGCCGAAAACATGGCCGCGGCCAAGCGCAATATCCCGCATTTCACTTATGTCGAGGAATGCGATGTCACCGCGCTGGAAGAGCTGCGCGCGCAGCTCAATTCAGCGCGCGGGCAGCGGCCCAAGCTGACCATGCTGCCGCTGCTGATTACTGCTTTGTGCCGCACCTTGCCCCTCTTTCCGATGCTCAACGCGCGCTATGATGACGAGGCCGGAGTGGTTCACCGCTCGGGCGCGGTGCACCTCGGCATGGCGACCCAGACCCCCGGCGGGCTGATGGTTCCGGTGATCCGCGACGCGCAGGACATGAACCTGTGGCAGCTCGCCAGCGAGATCGTCCGCCTGGCCGAGGCCGCGCGCAGCGGTTCGGCCAAATCGGAAGAACTGTCCGGTTCGACCCTGACCATCACTTCGCTCGGCCCGCTCGGCGGAGTGGCGACCACGCCGGTCATCAACCGCCCCGAAGTCGCAATCATTGGCCCCAACCGGATCGTCGAGCGCCCGATGTTCGTCAGCGACGGCATGGGCGGCGAGCGGATCGAGAAGCGCAAGCTGATGAACATTTCGATCAGCTGCGATCACCGCGTGGTCGATGGCTGGGATGCGGCGAGCTACATCCAGGCGGTCAAGCGGCTGCTGGAAACGCCGGTGTTGCTGCTGGCGGACTGAACGGGGAGGAGTGAATGGCAAGGGATCCCAAGATCGACGCCTACATTGCCAAGGCCGCACCGTTTGCCCAGCCGATCCTCGCGCACTTGCGCGCGCTGGTCCACGATACAATTCCCGACCTTGATGAGGCGCTAAAGTGGGGAATGCCGCACTTCCGCTACAAGGGCAAGAACCTGGCCGGCATGGCTGCGTTCAAGGCGCATGCCGCTTTCATGATCCACGGCGATGGCCGCCAGGGTGATGCCATGGGGCAATTCGGCAAGTTGACCAGGCTTGAAGACCTGCCGGGTGACAATGTTCTCAAGGCAAAGTTGGTCGAGTTCAAGGAGCGGATCGATCGGGACGGTACAGCGAGGAAGCCGAAGGCCGCTCCGCGCACTGCTAGACCCGAGCTCCCGATCCCGCCCGAATTTTCAGCAGCCCTTGCGGACAATCCGGCCGCAAAGGCAACGCTGGAACAGTTCGCCCCGTCACACCGGCGCGAATATGTCGAATGGATCACCGAAGCCAGGCGCGAAGAGACCCGCGACAAGCGGATCGCCCAGGCAATCGAATGGCTGGCCGAAGGAAAGAAGCGCAACTGGAAGTACGAGAACTGCTAATTAGGGACTGTCCCTAATTAGCGGACGATCGCCGAGTAGGTGATCTCGCCCGAACCGCGTGCGGCCTGGTAGGCGGGCACGTGCCAGCGCACATGGGTGACGTCTTCGGGCGTGGCGATGCGGCTGCTCAGGCGCAGGCTTTCCAGCTTGCCCCAGCGCTTGCCGCCGTCGATCGAGACTTCCTCGTTGTCGTCCGCGCTGCCCTGGTACCAGACCGTGCGGGGCAGGGGATTGGTCACGGTAAAGCCGCCAGTCCCGCCCATCCGCTGCCAGGAGACCACATAGACCACCCGGTCGCCGCGGCTCAGCCGGCTGGCGGGCTGGAGCAGGCGGCCCTGGCCTGGCTTGATCCGTTCGACATAGACCGCGCTGTCGAGCGCGATCAGCGGCGCGGCAATCGCGACAACCGGCGCGGCGAGTGCCAGCGCGGCGGCACAGTTCACAAACAGACGATTCACGGCAAGCAGGCCCCCTGTGGCGTCCCTGGTGGGACACGGCAGCCTTGCTTGTCGCAAAGAGGCGCGAACATATGGTTAATGGCGGTCTCCGCAGTGCCCGCGGAACACCCGCTAGGGCGCCGGAATGCGGGCTTTGCGGTGGTCGACGCACTAGCTGGGCAGGCTGCCGGAACAACCGCGCATAGGCAGTTGACAGCCCTTCGATGCTGGCTTAGTGGCGCCTCTCCTAAGTGGCTACGCGGGTGTAGCTCAGTTGGTTAGAGTATCGGCCTGTCACGCCGAGGGTCGCGGGTTCAAGTCCCGTCACTCGCGCCACTTGGGACATTTTCCTACCAGGCTTCGCTGAATTTCACCTCCTTGCTGCCGGCCGGCAAGCTGACGATCATGCCGTCGTGGCTGATCTTCAGCGTGCCCGCAAACAGCTTGGGCGCATCGCCCAGGAACATCGGCTCGATCAGCTTGGCCGGCGGGGCCGGGACCAGGTGATAGAGCACCAGTGCCTGCACCCCGGCTTCTTTGGCCGAGCGGGCAGCGTCTTCGGGGCTGGCGTGATAGTTTTGGATATCGCTCATGATCTGCGCCGTTCGGGCCTGGCCGCGTTCGGCCAGCTTGGCGCCCATCGCGGCGACCATCTTCTTGTTGAGTGCTTCGTGCAGCATCAGATCGGCGCCTTTCGAAGCGGCGACGAAGCTGGGCGAATAGACCGTATCGCCCGATAGCGTCAGCGCGCGGCCCTTGTAGTCGATCCGGTAGCCGAAGGCCGGGGCGATCGGGGCGTGATTGACCCGGATCACGGTGATCTTCACCCCGCCCTGGTCATAGACGACCTGGCTGTCGGTCCCGTCGGGCAGGTTGATGATCGAGGCCGTGCCGCCAAAGCCGCCCGGCGTCACCACCTTGGGCCCATGATGGGCGACGCGGTAGCCTTCGTCGAGTTCATAGGCAGAGCGGAAACCGGCCAGCACCGTGTCGGTCCCGGCCGGGCCATAGACCGGCAGCGGCACCGAACGCCCGCCCGCGACCCAGGCTTGCAGCAGGGCTTCGCCAAGACCGTCGATGTGGTCCGAATGGAGGTGCGTCAGGAACATCGCCTGGATCCTGGGCATCGGAAAGCCCATCCGCCCCAGCTTGCGGATCGATCCCGAACCCGAATCGAAAATGAACGCCTGGCTTCCGGCCAGCACCGCCAGGCACGGCCCGGCGCGGTCGGCATCGGGCAGCGGCGATCCGCTGCCGCAGACATAGACGTGCAGGCCATCGCCCAGCTTGGCCGACTGATCGACCCCGACATTCTTGTCGAGTGCGGACTGGAACACGCGTTCGCCGATCGCACCGCGACCGAAGACTAGTGCCAGCCCGATGAATATGGCCAGCAGTGCTGCAATGATCCTGACCTTGCGCTTCATGCAATTTCCTCCCGCATTTTCCAGGAAGGCTAACGCAGCTTTGCGTTCAGCGCCAGCGCCCGGTTTCCATCCAGATCAGGAAGCGTTTGAGCGGCAGCAGCCAGACCACGCCCAGCACCACATAGACTGGCAGCTGCCCCAGCGCCGGCCAATCGGCGATCAGCGGGGCCAGATAGCGCGCGATCAGTCCGGCATAGACCATCAGCGCCACAAACAGCGCCAGAATGCCCAGCGGGATCCGCAAGGTGGGTTCGGTTCTCATTGAAAGGGTCCATGCATGCGGGTGGGGGTGACGATCAGGTCAAGCGGCTGGTCATGCGCTTCGATCGGGATGCTATCGTCGAGCTGGCAATCCCAGGCCAGGCCAATGGCGAGGGCGGGGCGGTTCGCTTCCAGCCAGCGATCAAAGAACCCCGCGCCATAGCCGATCCGTCCGCCCTGGCTGGTGAAGCCCAGCAAAGGGCAGAACATCACATCGGGTACCAGCAACGGCGCGTCTCCGGCTGGCTGCAGCGCGCTGTAGGGATCGGGGACCAGCAGGCCCTGGTCGAACGGATTGGTCCATTCGCGGAACTGCATCGGCGCACCGCGCGCGACAAGCCAGGGCAGGGCGATCCGGTGCCCGCGTTCGGCAAACCAGCGGGCATAATTGCTGGCCGGAACCTCGTCCTTCATTTCGTGGAAAACCGAAATCACCGCGCCTTCGGGGACCTGATCGGCAATCGCGCCGGGCGGGCGGCTGAACAGCAAGGCGCGCTGCCAATCGGGGATCGCAGCGACGTGATCCGCGCGGCGGCGCTTGAGCTCTGCGCGCAGGCTTTTCTTGTCGATCACGCACAACTCCATTCCTCCCCGAGTCGGGGAGGGGAACCACCGAAGGTGGTGGAGGGGCACAGGCGAGTTCTCCCGCCTTCCGCGTCGGGAAAACTTGCCTGTGCCCCTCCACCATCCTCTGCGAGGATGGTCCCCCTCCCCCGGAGGGGGAGGAAAACCGGGTGACGGGACCACCATGGGCCGTTGCCAGGAAATCCTCTGACGCGTTCACGTCAGGTGGGAACCGTGTGTGCCGGACCGGAATCCGACCAGGGACAGCCCCCATGGATTTGCTTATAGCCTCAGGGATTTTCAAAGGCTCGCACCGGGCAGTACCCGTCGCCCCTTAGATAGGCCTTGCCGACTGCCTTAGCAAGCCGAGCCCGTTCGTGGTCAGCGTGGCTACCAAAGCTGTGGGCACTAGATCTGGGCCGGAAAGCCCCTCCCCAGCGGGGAGGAGTTGGGGTGGGGGAACGGCGCCGGCGTTGAGCCCCCACCCCCAACTCCTCTCCCACGGGGAGGGGAGTAATCGTGAAAACCTGGCCTATCCTTCCAGCGCGGAGGCGCATTTTTCCAGGCGGGTGGCCAATTGCTCAAGCAGGTCGGACGAAGCGCTGTCGCCGGAACTGTGTCCGCGTGCTTCGTGCAAGTCGTGCAGTTCGTCAGCCAGCAGCAGGGCAGCGAACAGCAGCAGGCGTACTTCGTTGTGGCCACTCCCTACGAGCGTAGCCTTGTTCTCGATCATCTGGCCCAGTTCTTCGACGCGTCGTTCTTCTCCCGCCGCACAAGCGACCAGATAGCTGCGTCCGCCGATCTGGAGCGTGACGTTGCTCATCCTTGCGCCCCTTCGATCAGCTCGTCGAGTTGTTCGAGCGAGTGCTGAACTGCCGCGCGCAAACGATCGTGTCTGGATTGCAGTTCAGAGTGATCCTGGTCTGAGCCAATGGCACGCGGAGCCCGCGCTGCACCCTCTATCCGGGCCAGCGCCGCTTCGATCCGGGCCATGGCGGCCTTGCTGCGATCGGCGTCCATTTTGCTTGTCTAGCGTGAAACGGCGCAAAGGCAAAGTGTTGCGGGCAGGATTTCCCACCGTTTGCAAAGCCGATCCCGGTCCCCTGCCTTGACGCCGCCTTGCGCCTTGGCAAAGGAGGCCTCGCGCCGAATCGCGCGCGAATCCTGCCTGCCCACGGGAGCCCACTGCATGAGCCTCGAAAGTGCCCGCCTCGCGCCTATGGCCAACGCCATTCGCGCGCTTTCGATGGATGCGGTGCAGGCGGCCAATTCGGGGCATCCCGGGATGCCGATGGGCATGGCCGACGTCGCGACCGTGCTGTTCAGCCAGTTTCTGAAGTTCGATCCCAAGGCCCCGAAATGGCCCGATCGCGACCGCTTCGTGCTTTCGGCCGGGCATGGCTCGATGCTGATCTACGCGCTGCTCCACCTAACCGGTTATGAAGCGCCGACGATGGCGGATATCCGCAATTTTCGCCAGCTCCACAGCCCCTGCGCAGGGCATCCGGAGAATTTCGAGCTGGCTGGGGTCGAATGCACTACCGGTCCGCTGGGGCAGGGCCTGGCGATGGCGGTCGGCATGGCGATGGCCGAGCGGCACCTCAATGCGGTTTTCGGCAATGACGTGGTTGATCACCGGACCTGGGTCGTGGCGGGCGACGGCTGCCTGATGGAAGGGATCAACCACGAGGCCGTGGGCCTGGCCGGTACGCTGAAGCTGGGCCAGCTTAACGTGCTGTGGGACGATAACGCGATCACCATCGACGGCGATACCGCGCTTTCGACCTGCGAAGACATTGCCGCGCGCTACACCGCCAGCGGCTGGCACGTGACGCGCTGCAACGGGCATGACTTTGCCGATATTTCCCGCGCGCTGGCCGAAGCCGCGGCCGATCCGCGCCCCTCGCTGGTCGCCTGCAAGACCGTGATCGGGCAGGGCGCGCCCAACAAGGCCGGCAGCCATTCGGTCCACGGCAGCCCGCTGGGCGCGGACGAAGTAGCCGCCACCCGCGAGGCACTGGGTTGGACTTCGCCTGCCTTTGAAGTGCCTGCCGAGATCCTGGCCGATTGGCGTTCGCTGGGCGCGAAGGGCGCAGCCGCCCGTTCGGCATGGGAAGCCCGGCTGGCTGCCGATCCGCAAGGCGCCGAATTTTCGCGGCGGATGGCGGGCGAACTGCCGGCCGACAAGGGCGCAGCGCGCGACTATCTGGCTTCGCTGGTCGCCAATCCGCCCAAGGTCGCAACCCGCAAGGCCAGCGAAATGGCGCTTGAAGCCCTGACCGTGGCGATCCCCGAACTGCTCGGCGGCAGCGCCGATCTGACCGGATCGAACCTGACCAAGACCAAGGCCACCGCGACGTTCAGCGCGCAAGACTATTCCGGGCGCCACGTTCACTATGGCATTCGCGAATTCGGCATGGCCGCGGCGATGAACGGGATGGCGCTACATGGCGGGGTGATCCCCTATGGCGGGACTTTCCTGGTCTTCGCCGACTATTGCCGGAATGCGATCCGGATGTCCGCGATCCAGCAAGCCCGCGTGGTCTATGTGCTGACCCATGATTCGATCGGCCTTGGCGAAGACGGCCCGACCCACCAGCCGATCGAACACGTGATGAGCCTGCGGGCGATCCCCGGCCTGCTGGTGTTCCGTCCGGCCGATGCGATCGAGACTGCCGAAAGCTGGGCCCTGGCGCTCAAGCAGGCGGATCGGCCTTCGGTGCTGGCGCTTTCCCGTCAGAACCTGCCGCCGGTGCGGTTCGAGGCCGAGATGAAGACCGCCAGGGGTGCCTACCGGCTCAAGGCGGCCGAGGCTGCGCGGCAGGTGGTGTTGGTGGCAAGTGGTTCGGAAGTCGAGATCGCGCTGGCCAGCGCCAAGGCGCTGGAAGCCGATGGGATCGGGGCCGATGTCGTATCGATGCCGTGCTGGGAACTGTTCGATGAACAGGACAAGGCCTACCGCGCCGAGCTGCTGCCCGCGGGCGTGCTCAAGGTCTCGATCGAGGCCGGGGTGACGCTGGGCTGGCAAAAGTACATCGGCGACGGGCTGGCGATCGGCATTGACCGGTTCGGTGCCTCGGCTCCGGCCGACCAGCTTTACGATTATTTCGGCCTTACGGCTGACAAGATTGTCCCCCAGATCAAGGCCCGCTTGGGCTAATCAAACAGGAGCTTCTTTCATGGCGATCAAGGTTGCGATCAACGGTTTCGGGCGCATCGGGCGCAATGTCGCGCGGGCGATCATCGAACGGCCCGATTGCGGGCTCGAGCTGGTCTCGATCAACGATCTCGCTTCGGCCAGCGCCAACGCCATGTTGTTCAAGCGCGATTCGGTCCACGGTGCTTTTCCGGGCACCGTCGAGGTCGATGGCAACGATCTGGTGATCAACGGCAAGCGGATCCACGTCACCGCCGAGCGCGATCCGGCGAACCTGCCGCACAAGGCCAATGGCGTTGACATCGCGCTCGAATGCACCGGCTTCTTCACCGACCGCGCAAGCTGCGAGAAGCACCTTGCCGCCGGGGCGAAGCGGGTGCTGCTCTCGGCTCCGGGCAAGGGTGTCGACCTGACCGTGGTCTTCGGGGTCAACCACCAAAAGCTGACCGCCGACCACGTGATCGTTTCCAACGCCAGCTGCACCACCAACTGCCTCGCGCCGGTGGCCAAGGTGCTCAACGATGCGATCGGGATCGAGCGCGGGCTGATGACCACGATCCACGCCTATACCAACGACCAGAAGATCCTCGACCAGATCCATGAGGATCCGCGCCGCTCGCGCGCCGCGGCGATGAGCATGATCCCGACCACCACCGGCGCCGCCCGCGCGGTTGGCGAGGTGTTGCCCGAACTGAAGGGCAAGCTTGACGGCTCGGCGGTGCGCGTGCCCACGCCCAACGTCAGCCTGGTCGACCTGACCTTCACCCCCTCGCGCGACACCACCAGGGACGAAGTCAACGCCCTGCTCAAGGCCGCTTCGGAAGGCGCGCTTAAGGGTGTGCTGGCCTGGACCGACGAGCCGCTGGTTTCGATCGACCTCAACCACAACCCGGCAAGCTCGACCGTCGACAGCCTCGAAACCGCGGTGATCGATGGCAAGCTGGTCCGCGTGGTCAGCTGGTATGACAACGAATGGGGCTTTTCCAACCGGATGGTCGACACCGCCGGGGCGATGGGGAAGTTGCTGTAATTCTGGCGTCGTCCCGGGCTTGACCCGGGACCGCTGGCCAGCAAGCACAGAGCCAGCGGCCAGCGATCCCCGCGTCCGCGGGGATGACGGAGGAATCGATGACCAAGTTCAAGACCCTCGACGACCTGGGTGATCTGACCGGCAAGGTGGCGCTGGTCCGCGTCGATCTCAACCTGCCGATGCAGGACGCGCATGTCACCGACGATACCCGCGTGCGCGCCGCAGCGCCGACGATCCTCGAACTGGCGGCCAAGGGTGCCAAGGTCTTGCTGCTCGCCCACTTCGGGCGGCCCAAGGGCGAAAAGATCTCGACCATGTCGGTCAGCATGACGATCGACGCGGTCCAGGCGGTGCTGGGCAAGGAAGTGATGTTCGTGCCCGAGATCGCGGGGCCGGTGGTCGCGCAGTCGATCGGCATTCTCGCCCCCGGCGATATTGCGCTGCTTGAGAACACCCGGTTCTGGAAGGGTGAGGAAGCGAACGATCCCGAGCTGGCCAAGGCGATTGCCGCCAACGCCGACATTTACGTCAATGACGCTTTTTCCGCCGCGCACCGTGCCCATGCCAGCACCGAGGGCCTCGCGCATCTGCTGCCCGCCTACGCCGGGCGCTCGATGGAGGCCGAGCTAAGGGCGCTTGGTGCTGCTTTGGGGACGCCCGAACGGCCGGTGTGTGCCGTCGTGGGGGGTGCCAAGGTATCCTCGAAGCTCGATGTTCTGACCCATCTGGTGACCAAGGTCGATCACCTGATCATCGGCGGCGGCATGGCCAACACCTTCCTCGCCGCGCGCGGGGTTTCGGTCGGCAAGAGCCTGTACGAGGCCGATCTGGCCGCCACTTGCGAGGAAATTCTCGTGGCTGCAGATAAGGCAGGCTGCACTGTCCACTTGCCCTATGACGTTGTAGTAGCGAAGGAATTCGCCGCCAATCCCGCCTCGCTGCGCATCTGCAATGTCCATGAAGTCCAGGCCGACGAGATGATCCTCGACATTGGCCCGCAAGCCACCGAGGCGCTGGCCGATGTGCTCAAGACCTGCCGCACGCTGGTCTGGAACGGACCATTGGGCGCGTTCGAAACCCAGCCGTTCGATACGGCCACCGTCGCCCTGGCCAGGAGCGCGGCTGCGCTGACCAAGGAAGGCGCGCTGGTTTCAGTGGCGGGCGGCGGCGACACCGTTGCCGCGCTTGCTCATGCCGGGGTGGCGCAGGATTTCACCCATATCTCGACCGCTGGCGGAGCCTTCCTCGAATGGATGGAAGGCAAGGAGCTGCCGGGCGTCACGGCGCTCGAAACAGCTTGAGGTTACCGCTCTTGCGATGGCGCGCCGCTATCGCTAAGGGCGCCGTCACATACGTATGCAATGCAAGGACGCTCACCAATGAACACCGCCGAAATGACCGCCAGGATGGCCGCCGGGAAGGGCTTTATCGCCGCGCTTGACCAGTCGGGCGGATCGACCCCCAAGGCGCTGGCCGGCTACGGGATCGGCGAGGATGCCTGGAGCGACGAGGCCGGAATGTACGGCCTGATTCACGAAATGCGCAGCCGGATCATCCGCTCGGCGGCTTTCACCGGCGACAAGGTGATCGGCGCGATCCTGTTCGAACGGACCATGGATGGCAGCGTCGATGGCGTTCCCACCCCCTCGGCGCTGATCGCCAAGGGCGTGGTGCCGTTTATCAAGATCGACAAGGGCCTCGAAGACGAAGCCAACGGCGTCCAGCTGATGAAGTCGATGCCAGAGCTTGACGCGTTGCTGGCGCGTTCAAAGGCCTTGGGCGTCTATGGCACCAAGGAACGCTCGGTGATCAATTCGGCCAATGCTGCCGGGATCGCCGCAGTGGTTGCGCAGCAGTTCGAAGTGGGACGCCAGGTGCTCAGCCACGGAATGATGCCGATGCTGGAGCCCGAGATCAACATCAAGAGTGATACCCGCGCCGAATGCGACGAGATCATGCTCGGCGAGATCCTCAAGAACCTTGAGGGGATGAACGAGGAGGTGATGCTCAAGCTCAGCCTGCCGGTGGTTCCGGGCAAGTTCGACGCGCTGACCAGCCACCCCAAGGTGCTGCGCGTGGTCGCGCTGTCGGGTGGCTACAAGCGCCCCGAAGCCTGCATGGAACTGGCCAAGAACAAGGGCATCATCGCCAGCTTCAGCCGCGCGCTGCTCGAAGACCTGCGCGCGCAGATGAGCGATGCCGAATTCGACGCCGCGCTGGGCGAAGCGATCGACGCGATCCACACCGGCTCGACCGTCAAGGCCGCCTGAGCGGAATATGCCGCACTGGATCGAAGTCGATGACAAAATGCAGCGTGGCTATCGCTATCATCTGACCGCGCCGGAAGGCGGGGAGTTCGATCCCGCCTTCAAGCCAGAGCTGACCCCGGCCGAAATGCTCGCTCTGGGGGTGTTCGGCGGTTGCTACATGACCGATTGCAGCGGCGAGTTTCCGGCCAGCTGGTTCGCCGACGCACCGCTCTCGCCGGGGCGGCCCGACAAGACCTGCAACCATTTCAACGTCATCGCCAGCCAGCCGCTCGCCGAATGGCGGCGCAAGGGCTGGATCCACCCCGACGATCCGCGCGGCTGGTTCCAATGGTATTGCCGCTATTTCAGGGGTCGCCGGCATGAGGACGATGCCCGCCAGATCGGGCGCTGGCGCAATTTCGCGCGCCACGCCGCGCAAGTCCGCAAGTACTGCGAGCCTGGGGACCCGTTCTGCCGCCCGCGCCAGCGCCAGGCGCTGCTGCACTGGGCCTATGACAGCCGGGTGATGTGATTAGCGCTCGGGCAGATAATCGAAAGTGAAGCGGTAGTCCTGCAGCCTGATCGAACGGTCCGCCAGCCGCGGCGGTGTCACCTCGGCCAATACCAGCTGTCCGCGCGAAACCGTGACAGGTTTGGATTGCGTGAGTTCGTAGAAATCGACTCGCGACCCGCTGCTGACCGACACGCCAATTCGCACCTGACCGGCCCAGACGCATTGCACGCCTTGCGGGCAGCGGCTGTCTTCGAGCAGTCTGAGCGGGGTCACGCGCAGATCACCGACCCTGGCGGTCTGTCCGAACCGGGCGCTGCCACTGCCGTCGTTGTCGCGCATGGTCATGCAGCCAGACAGGGCCAGCGCTGCGAGTGGGATGAGGGCAAAGTGTTTCATGCCGATATAACGCGCGAAGGCGATGAAAGGTTCCGAAACATGTCAACAGCCGCTAGGGGATGCGCCATGCCCCACTGCCAGCTCTACCTGATCTCTCCGCTCGACGTCTCCGGTGACTTCCCCGATCGGCTCGTCCGCGCGCTTGATGCCGGGGTGGGTGGGTCGGCCCAAATTGCGGCGTTTCAGTTTCGGGTCAAGGACGTGGAAGAGCATGAGGCGGCGAAGCTGGCTGAGCCACTCCAGGCGATCTGCGCGGCGCGGGAGGTGGCATTTATCGTCAACGATTCGATATCGCTGGCCAAGCGGATCGGGGCGGATGGGGTGCATCTGGGGCAAGGTGACGGAGAAGTCGCCGATGCCCGCGCGCGGCTTGGCCGCGATGCCCAGATCGGGGTCACCTGCCATGCCAGCCGCGATCTGGCGATGGAAGCCGGCGAGGCGGGGGCGGATTATGTTGCCTTTGGCGCGTTCTTCGAAACGCCGACCAAGCAGACCGAGCACCGCGCCGAACCCGAACTGCTGACCTGGTGGCAAAAGATCTTCGAGATCCCCTGCGTCGCGATCGGCGGGATCACGCCCGACAATTGCGCGCCGCTGATTGCCGCCGGGGCCGATTTCCTGGCCGTCAGCCACGCGGTCTGGAGCGGGGACGAAGCGGCGGCGGTCAAGGCCTTCGCGCGGGCGCTGGGCGGGGATTGAGCGCGCAAAGCTGTTGACGCGCGCAATTTCATGGAGTTGGTTGGCGCCACAACGCAGGAGAGCCTGCTACGAAGGGGTTGAACATGGCCGAGAATGAACCGAACGCAGAGGTTGACGTCACCAAGGCATGGGCTGCGACGCAGGACCAGAAGGGCAAGGCCAAGAGCTTGCGGATCTATGCCGCGCTGTGCTGGCTGGTCGCGATCGGGACCGAGATCGGCGCAATCGTCATGCTTAAGCAGGGCAAGTTCCAGTCGGGCAACATGGCGCTGCTGATCGGGCTTTTGGTCGTGATCGCGGCATTCGCGATCGGCGGCAGCCTGATGTGGAAAGCGGCCAACAAGCACGATCCGGCCAGCCGCGCCGATGGTTTCCGCTTTTTCGTCCAGAACCAGCTGGGCGCGATCATTACCGTGATCGCCTTCCTGCCGCTGCTTGCCCTGATCTTCCTGGACAAGGACATGGATCCCAAGAACAAGAAGATCGCTGGCGGCGTGGGTGTGGCCCTGGCCTTGCTCGCCACAGTGATCGGGATCGATTTCAAACCGCCTTCAGTGGAACAGTACACCGAAGACATGAATCAGTGCGCCGCCCAGATCAAGGGTGGCCAGCCGACCACCGCCTGTTCGCCCGAAGTGGCGAGCCAGGCCCAGGATATCGCCCGCGATTCCGCCGCCGTAGCCGATGCAACCAAGACCGCTGCCAACCCGGGCGGGGTCGATACGGTCTATTGGATCGCTTCGGAAAAGCCCGGTGAGAAGGCGTCTGACCAGCGCGTCTTCCACCTTTGCGACAATGTCACCCCCTTGCGCGGCAAGCAGGTCAAGAGCGGGTCGGTGACCGAGGCCTACAAGGAAAATGCTACTCGCATTACCAAACAGATTTCGATGGAGCAGAACCAATGCGGGTTCGCTGCGGCTCCGGCCAAGGCGGCTCAAGTGCCCGCTGCGGCGGCGACCTGATCGGTTAGTTGATCGTCACCCCGGGCTTGACCCGGGGTCCCGCTGTCCTTCTGGCACCGCGTCTGACGCAAGACGCTGGACCCCGGGTCACGCCCGGGGTGACGGGGAATTGTTGGACGCTTCTCCCCATTCCCTACTCTCCCAAAACCTGTCAGAACCCGCTCATCAAGCCGATGCGGGGAGGGGAGAATTTTCCCGCATTGGACCTTGTCCAGTGTGTCCACCCGTTCAGCGGCGGGAAACCATAGATGAATGAGAACCGGGCCATGACCACGCCAACTACCGTCAAGGAAATGACCCTGCGCGGGATCGTGCTGGGGGCGCTGCTGACGGTGATTTTCACTGCGGCGAATGTCTATCTGGGGCTCAAGGTTGGGCTGACTTTCGCCACCTCGATCCCGGCGGCGGTGATCTCGATGGCGGTGCTTAAAGCGTTTGCGGATTCGACGATCCAGGAAAACAACATCGTCCAGACGATTGCCTCTTCGGCCGGCACGCTGTCGGCTATCGTCTTCGTGCTGCCGGGGCTGGTGATGATCGGCTGGTGGCAGGGCTTTCCCTATTGGGAATCGGTCGCGGTGATCGTGATCGGGGGGATTCTGGGGGTGCTTTATTCGGTCCCGCTGCGCCGCGCGTTGGTGACCGGTTCGGACCTGCCCTATCCCGAAGGCGTCGCCGCAGCCGAAGTGCTGAAAGTCGGCGCGGGCGTGGGTGGCGCTGAGGAAAACACGCGCGGGCTGAGGGCGGTGATTTTCGGCACGGTCATCTCGGCCGGATATGCCTTGCTGGCCAAGGCCAAGTTGGTGGTCGAAGGCTTTGAAAAGGCCTTCACGCTGGGTAGCGGTGGAAGCTTCTTCTCGCTGACTTTCTCGTTTGCCTTGCTGGGTGTGGGTCACCTGGTTGGCCTGGCGGTCGGGCTGGCGATGTTGGTCGGTGCTGTGCTGTCCTATCTGTTGATCTTGCCGCAGCTGACCGCGGGCGGTGTGCCGGTAGGCGAAGGCGCGATGGATTTCATCCGCGGCGTTTTCCGCAGCGAAGTGCGCCTGATCGGCGCGGGCGCGATCGGCGTGGCCGCGATCTACACCCTGCTCAAGGTGATTGGTCCGGTCGTCCGCGGAATTGCCTCGGCACTGCAGGCCAACACCGCGCGCAAGGCCGCGGGCAACATGGAAGCCCTTGCGCTGACTGAGCGCGACTTGCCGATCGGCGTAGTCGGTGGATCGATCGTGTTGCTGATGGTGCCGGTCATGCTGCTGCTGGCCAAACTTGGCGCGGGCGGACCAGTCGAAGGCGCGCTGGGTATCTCGCTGTTCGTATCGACCATCTACATCCTGATGGCCGGCGTCGCGATTGCCTCGGTCACTGGCTACATGGCCGGGCTGATCGGGGCTTCGAACAGCCCGGTTTCGGGGGTCGGGATCCTTTCGGTGCTGGGTATCTCGCTGTTGCTGGTGGCGATTTTCGGGCGCGGACTGGGACCGGAAGAGACCAAGGCGCTGGTCGCTTTCGCGCTGTTCGTGACCGCGATCATCTTTGGCGTGGCGACAATCGCCAATGACAACCTGCAGGATCTCAAAACCGGACAGCTGGTCGGCGCGACGCCTTGGCGTCAGCAGGTGGCGCTGATCCTGGGCGTGGTGTTTGGCGGGCTGGTGATTCCGCCGATCCTGACCATGCTCAACGATACTTTCGGCTTTCAGGGCGCGCCGGGCGCGGGCGACAATGCGCTGGGCGCGCCGCAAGCGGCGCTGATCAGCACCATCGCCAAGGGCGTGCTGGGCGGTGACCTCAACTGGAACCTGATTGGCATTGGCGCAATTGTCGGCGTGGTTGCGATTGTGATCGATGAAGTGCTGCGGCGCGGCGGCAAGATGTCGCTTCCACCGCTGGCAGTCGGCATGGGCATGTACCTTCCGCTCGATTCGACCGGCTTCGTGATCGTCGGCGCGGTGCTCGGGCATTTGTATAATGGCTGGGCAAAGCGCCAGGCCGATCCCGCCTTTGCCGAGCGGATGGGCGTGCTGACTGCCACCGGCTTGATTGTGGGCGATGGCCTGTTCAACGTGCTCTATTCATTCGTGGTCTGGTTGACCGATGACCCGGATGCATTTGCAGTGTTCGGCGCCAATTCGTTTTCCTTGCCGATCGGGTTGCTGCTGTTCGGCGGGCTGACCGCCTGGGCCTATGCCCGGATGCGCAATGATGCGTCGCGTGTTCTTTGAGTGCGGCCAGGCCATCCGGCCTGGCCTTGCAACACCAGCCCGCTCCCCCGGCCCGACCACCCGTAGGGTACCCTAGTTTCGGGTGGTCGGGCCGGGGGAGCGGGCTGGTGTTGCAAGCCAATCGCGGAGGCGATTGGCGCACCAAACAAGATCTCTAGCTGTTATTCACCACCCGGCGCACGCAGCGCAGGTCCGAATCCTTCCCGTCCGGCCCAAGCTTGCGCATGAAGCTCTCGCTGATCCGGTGGAATTTCTCGCCGTTTTTGGGCCCGCTGGTCATCACCAGCTGGTCGCCGGTCAGCAGGTAGGTGCCGCGGCCCGTGGCGGTGCGATAGGTGTTGGCGTTGACGATCAGGAAGTCCTCGCCCGGCACCCGCAGCCCCACCGCGCCGGTGGCATCGCCGGGCATTTCGCACAGGAAATTGCCCGGCGGCATCTGCCCGATCGGCCCGCCCGGAACGGCAAGCGCTGGGGCGGCGAGGGCGATCAGCAGGGGGGCAAGGCGCAACTTCATGACGCTCTCCTAAGCCCAGTGCAGCTTAGCGGCAAGTGAACGGCCAAATTGCGGTGCTTGCCCGAAAGGCGATCACAGGCTAAGGGCGCGGCCTTCCGGGGCCTTGCGTCCCAAGTTCTTTCTCATCCTTGAAGGCAGGCATCATGGCCAAAATGAGCGGCGTGGACATCCGTCCCGGCAACATTATCGAATACGAAAAGGGTATCTGGAAGGTCGCCAAGACCCAGCACACCCAGCCCGGCAAGGGCGGCGCGTTCATGCAGGTCGAGATGAAGAACCTGATCGACGGCCGCAAGACCAACGTCCGCTTCCGCAGCCAGGACACGGTCGAAAAGGTCCGGCTTGATACCAAGGACTTCCAGTACCTCTACGCCGACGGCGATGCC
>JANPMA010000164.1:0-1825 GCA_031422595.1 Novosphingobium sp.
GGGGGGCATCTCGTCGAGCCGGCTGACGTCCATCTCGCCGTACTGAGCGAGCGTCAGCGTGCGCGGGATCGGGGTGGCGGTCATCGCCAGGCAGTGCGGGGTGCGCCGCCCCTTCTGGTTGAGCATCAAGCGCTGGGCGACGCCAAAGCGGTGCTGCTCGTCGATCACCACCATCGCGAGGTTCTTGTAAGTCACCGCGTCCTGGAAAATCGCATGGGTGCCGATCACGATCTGGATGCTGCCATCCATCAGCCCCATCAGGATCGATTCGCGCGCCTTGCCTTTGTCACGCCCGGTCAGCAGTGCGATGGTAACGCCGGTCGGCGCGGCCATCCGGCTGAGCGTTTCATAGTGCTGGCGGGCGAGGATCTCGGTCGGGGCGAGCAAGGCCGCCTGCGCCCCCGCCTCCACCGCCACCAGCATCGCTTCCAGCGCCACCGCGGTCTTGCCCGATCCGACATCGCCCTGCAGCAGCCGCAGCATCGGCGAGCCTTGGGCCATGTCGCCCTCGATCTCGGCAATCGAGCGGCGCTGCGCCCCGGTCAGCTCGAACGGCAGTTGCAACCGCGCGCGCAAGGATCCGTCGCCCTTCAGCGGAGTGCCGACCTGCTTGCGGTTGGAATTGCGCACCAGCATCAGCGCCAGGCTGTTGGCGAGCAATTCGTCATAGGCCAGCCGATCGCGCGCGGCGGCGTGTTCGCCCTTGTGCGCCAGGTCCAGCGCGTCGCGCCAGGCCGGCCATTGCATCTTGCCCAGCAAGCTCGGCTCGATCCATTCGGGCAGCGGCGCGATGCCGGCCATGGCCTGCTGCACCAGCGCCGCGATCCGCCCCTGGGTCAGCCCTTCGGACAGCGGATAGACCGGCTCGACCAACTGGCCCAGCGCCACGCCGCTCTCTTCGGTTACATGGTCTGGATGGACGATCTGCAGCATCTGCCCATACTGATCGAGCCGTCCCGCTACCCAGCGGCCCTCGCCCAGCGGCAGCGCCTTCTTGCCGCTGTAGGAAGCGCGCCCGAAATAGGTGATCGAGCAGATATTGCCCGCTTCGTCGCTGGCCAGCACCCGAAACGGCCCGCGCCCGGACGAAGCGCGGTATTCCACCGGCGTGAGTTTGACCACCACCTGCTCACCCACGCTGGCTTCGTCGAGGTTAGCGACCGCGCGGCGGGTGACGAAACGGTCGGGCAAATGATAGGCAAAATCGCGCACCCGCGCCAATCCCAGCCGCTCCAGCGGACGCGCCAGGCCGATTCCGACCCCTTTCAGGCTCTCGGCGGGAACAAACAGTGGGTTGAGCCGTTCGGGACGCATGGCCCACCCATAGCGGGCCGCTAGCCATGCTGCAATTTGACCTAGCGCATGGACGCAAGTGCCGCACCGGTCTTTGCTGGCACCTCACACAGGAGAACCTCCAATGCTGCTACCCCACGGCACCGTGATCGCGCTGGTCGATGGCAAGAATTTCGAACTCTACCGCAACGCCGGAGACGAGGCCGAGCCCGAGCTTCAGTCGCTTGATGCTCCACGGCTCGATAGCCACAACCACTCGGGCAGCGGTCACCACTCCAGCGCGGGCAACCATGCCGACAAGCAGGTCGATGAAGACGCCCACGCGATCGCCGCAACCGCCTGGCTCAACGGCCAGGTGCTGGCGGGCAAGATCAAGGCGCTGGTGGTCTTCGCCAGCCCCAAGACGCTGGGTGAGATGCGGCGGCACTACCACAAGATGACCGAGCGGGCGCTGCTCAAGGAATATCACAAGGACCTGAACGGCAAGCCGGTGGCCGATATCGTGGCGGCAATGCGGGAGAAGGTTTAGGCT
>JANPMA010000165.1:0-13296 GCA_031422595.1 Novosphingobium sp.
CTGCTGCACCATTTCGGCTCGGCCGCGGGGCTGCAAAAGGAATTGGCGCGGCACCTGGCGGTGACGATCTGCGCGAGTATCGAGGATGCGGTGCTGGCCAGCCGTGCGGGAGAGGGATCAGCGCGCGATGTGGTCGACCTGACTTTCGATGCCTTTGACAAGGAAGGCGGCGGCGCGCTGGCCACCTGGATGCTGATGAACGGCAACGAGGATGCACTCGACCCGTTGCTCGAGGCGATCCACGAGCTGGTCGACGACCTGGGTGATCATGAATCGGGCCGGATGCACGATGTTACACATGCGCTGTGCCTGATGGCGCTGGGCGATGCCTTGATGGGCGGGCCGCTCGCCGCCTCGCTGGGCATATCGCGCGCATCGGCGCGTGATACGGCGGAAAAGCTGCTAATCGATGGGGCGATTGCGGCGGGGATTGTGATTCCGGCGATTCAGTCCGACTGAAACCACGCAGGCCGCCACTCCGCCCGGATATCCTCAATCCGCCGATGGTCCACTGCCAGCCCCAGTTCAGGATAGGCCGCACGCTGCCGCTTGGGATCGCTGTCGGCCAGCGGCACCACCACCAACCGGCGGTTGACCTTCTGCCGCCAGTTCATCCGCGCAGTGTTCTCCTGGCCGACGTAGCAACCCTTGGTAAAGCTGACCCCGTTCAGCTCGGCGGTGTTGCATTCGAGCCAGAGCAGGTCTGCAAGTTCAGCCTGGCCTTCGCAGACTCCGTGGGAAAGGCGATGGGCAAGCCATTGACCATCAGCGCTTTCGCTGGCCACATCTCCCAGCCAACGCTGACCCAGTGTCGCAAGGCGCGGATCGGAGGAGGGGCCATCACCCGTTCGCCAATGTACGCTCCGCTCGACATCGACGGCGATCCCGATTTTCCTGCGCAGGCGGTAGAGCGACAGACGCTTGGCCAGCGCCTCGGCCTGACTGGATTCGCAATCGAGCAGCAGATCCGCTCCATCGGCCCAGACCAGAAAATCGAACAGCACTTTGCCTTGCGGGCTGAGCAGGGCCGCCCAGACCGGCAGCTCACCGGTCACATCGTTGGTGACCAGCCCTTGCAGGAAGGCCCGCACGTCCTCCGCCGGATCGAGCGGGGACAGGCGGATCACGGCGCGGCTGGTGAGGCAGGTTGCAGTCATGGGTGACAGATAGGGTGCTGGGTGACTAAGGGGAAGGGATGAGCACCGTGACTCGCCTGACTATCCGCCGCCCCGATGATTGGCATGTCCATTTGCGCGATGGCGCGGTGCTGGAAGGCGTGCTGCCTTACACCGCGCGCCAGTTTGCCCGGGCGATCGTGATGCCCAATCTCTCGCCACCGATGATTGATCGCGCCGGGGTTGCCGCATACCGGGAACGGATCATGGCTGCACTGCCAGATGGGTTGGACTTCACCCCGCTGATGACGCTGTACCTGACCGACAGCACTGATCCGGAAGAGGTCGCGCGCGGCTTTGCCGAGGGCGTGTTCGTGGCGGCCAAGCTCTATCCCGCGCATGCCACCACCGGAGCGGCGCACGGCGTGACCGATGTGGCCAATATCCGCAGCGTTCTGGAACGGATGGCCGCGATTGGCATGCCGCTGCTGGTCCACGGCGAAGTGACCGATGCCCACGTCGACATCTTCGATCGTGAAGCGGTGTTTATCGAACGCACGCTCGCGCCCTTGGTGCGCGACCTGCCCGATCTGAAAGTGGTGTTCGAACATGTCACCACGCACGAGGCGGTGCAGTTCGTCGAAAGCGCGGGCGCCAATGTTGCCGCGACGATCACTCCGCAGCACCTGCAGATCAACCGCAACGCCATGCTGGTCGGCGGGATCCGCCCGCATATGTACTGCCTGCCGGTGGCCAAGCGGGAAGTGCACCGGCTGGCCCTGCGCAAGGCGGCCACATCGGGATCGGCCAAGTTCTTCCTCGGCACCGACAGCGCCCCGCACGCGGTCGAGGCCAAGGAAACCGCCTGCGGCTGCGCCGGCATATTCAACGCGCCCTATGCGCTGGAAAGCTATGTCCAGGTGTTCGACGAAGAGGGCGCGCTCGACAGGTTCGAAGCCTTCGCTAGCCTCAACGGCCCGGCGTTCTATGGCTTGCCAGTCAACGAAGGCACGGTGACGCTTGAACGCGGCGAAGTGCAGGTGCCCGGTGTCATCGACGCCAATGGCACGCCAGTCGTGCCGTTTCACGCAGGCGAGACGCTAGGCTGGCGCCTTATTTAGGGACAGTCCCTAAATAGATCTAATTAGGGACTGTCCCTAAATAGGTAGAGGTGTGGCGGCGGGACAGGATATCCCAGATGAACACTGCGATCGCCGCCCAGATTAAGCCGAAGCAGGCCAACTGGCTGGGTTTCAGCGGCTCGTTGAACACGGTTACCCCCAGCACGAAAACGATGGTGGGAGCGAGGAACTGGGTCATTCCCAGACTGGAATAGTCCATCCGCCGCGCGGCTGCGCCGAACAGCAGCAGTGGGATGCCAGTCATCAGCCCCGAAAAGGCGATCAGTACCGAATTGGCCGGGCCGTGGCCCATCGAACTGCCCGCCGATGTCTGCGCATACCAGGCGACGGTCAGCGCGGCGGGAACCAGCAGCAACAGCGTTTCGATGGTCAGCCCTGGCAGCGATTCGACCGGGGCCAGCTTGCGTACCAGGCCGTAAGCCGAAAAGCTCACCGCCAGCGACAGGCTGATCCACAGCATCTCACGCGCGTCCCAGGCCAGCAGCGAGACGCCCAGCGCCGCCAGCGCCACCGCCAGCCACTGCCATTTGCTCAGCCGCTCGCCCAGGAACAGCGTGCCGAAGAACACATTGACCAAGGGGTTGATGTAATAGCCCAGGCTGGAGGCCAGCACGTGTCCGGCCTGGATCGCGGCGATATAGATCGTCCAGTTGATCGCTACCAGGAACGCGCTGAGCGCGAGTACCGCAACGATCCGGGGTTGGCTCAGCGCGCGCAGCACCGCCGCAGCCTCGCGTCGCAAGGCCACGAACAGCAGGCAGACCGGCAGGGTGCAGATGATCCGCCAGCCGATGAATTCGTAAGGCGGCACCCAGTGCACCAGCATGAGGTACAGCGGCATGATCCCCCAGACCAGGTAGGCGCCCAGCGCCATGATCAGGCCGCCGTGCGGGTGGGGTTGCTGGGGGCGGTCCATCGCCGCGGCGCTAGCCGGGCCCGGCCCGCGGGGCAAGGGGCGCCCGTGTTGTCCCTCATTCAGCTTGGAGGGTCTAGGCGCGCACCACACGAATCGGCACGGGTCCAGGTGCCAGCAGATTCGCGGGCAACGCAGCGCCGGGTCGCACAAGTGCGCTGCGGGGGGCGCCCTTGTTGGCTTGTTGGCTGACAGGGGCGCCCCTACCCGGCAATTGCCACACGGGGACTAGGCAGTTGTCCAGCGCTGCGGCATGATCGCAGCCGATGCGATACCCCGTCCTGATACCCTTGATGCTGCTCGCTGCCTGTTCGGGCGGGGAGGATGCGGCCGACCCCAATGCCCAGCGCGATCCGGTCGCCGCCGCCGCGCTCGACGATCCGTTGATGACCGATCCCGACCTGACCGGGCAGAATCGCGGCAACGCGGCGCTCGACGGCGGGTTGCCCGATGGCGCCATGCCGGCCTTCAAACGCAGCCCAGAGGAAGTCGCGGCAGCCAGGGCCGATGCGGAACGGCTGCTGGGGAAACCGATCCCGGCCGCGCCCGAGCCGGCCAGCAGCGCCAAATCCTCGCGCCTGGCCGGGGCCGTGACTTTGCAGGCGATTGCCAGGGCAACGGGGCTGGGCGGGGATTGCGCGGCGAAAATGGAGTATACGCTGGTTTGGGCCGCTCGCCTGCCAGGGGCATTGCCGGTCTACCCGCGCGGTCATGCGCTGACTGCGGGTGGTAGTGACCAGGCCGGGTGCAAGCTGCGCGCGGTGCGCTTTGTCACCCCGGTTGATCCGGGCCAGGTGATCGCGTTCTACCTTGCCAGTGCCAGCGCCGTGAAACTGCCCGCCGAGCGCACCCGTGAGGGCGACGACGAGGTCGTTTCGGGCAAAGGCTATGTGCTGTTCGCGCGCAAGCGTGGCGACGGCCTGACCGAAGTCGATCTGGTGACCATCGGGCTCTAGTTGTCGCGCAAACCCACGCCGATCATGGCACGCGGCTGCTCCATTTCGTTCGAGGCGACCGGATAGGCGCAATAGTCCGCCGCGTAATAGGCGCTGGGGCGGTGGTTGCCCGATAGACCCACCCCGCCGAACGGCGCAGCCGAGCTGGCGCCATTGGTCGGGCGGTTCCAGTTGATCACCCCGGCCCGAACATTGGCCCAGAAGCGGTTGTATTCCTGCGGTGTTCCGCCGATCAGCGAGGCCGACAAGCCAAACCGCGAATTGTTCGCTTCGGCCACTGCCTCGTCGAAATCGCTGACTTGCACCACCTGCAGCAGCGGGCCGAACAGTTCGACGTCAGGGCGGTCCTTGACCGCGGTGACATCGATGATCGCGGGCGAGAGGAACGGCAGGTCGTCGCGCGGGCGGACCATATGCTTGATTGCTTTGCCGCCGTGGCTGAGCAGATAGAGGAAGCTCTCGGTCAGGCCATCGGCTGCGGCATTGTCGATCACCGGGCCCATGAACGGGGCGGGATCGTCAAACGGGGCACCGACGATGATCCGGTCGGCCAGGCGCTTCACTTCGCTGATCAGCGCGTCGTACATCGACGTCTTGACGATAAGTCGCCGCGCCGCCGTGCAGCGCTGCCCGGCGCTGGTGAAAGCCGACTGGATTACCAGCGCGGCGGCATCGGTGATCTTGGGCGTATCCCACACCACCAGCGGGTTGTTGCCGCCCATTTCCAGCGCGACGATCTTGTCGGGCCGTGCCGCCAGGCGGCGGTTGATCGCGATCCCGGTATGCGCCGATCCGGTGAACAGCACCCCGTCGATCCCTTCGTGGGCGACCAGCGCCTGGCCTTCCTCGGCGCCGCCGACCAGCAATTGCGCGACCGCCCCGGCGATTCCGGCGCGGTGCAGGCATTGCAGCAGCATCTCGCCGGTTGCCGGGGTCTTTTCCGAAGGCTTGAAGACAATCACGTTGCCCGCAATCAGCGCCGGGATGATGTGGCCGTTGGGCAGGTGTGCGGGGAAATTGTAGGGCCCCAGGACTGCCAATACCCCATGCGGCTTGTGGCGCAGCGAGGCAGTGCCCTGCAGGGCATTGTCGAGCTTTCTTTGCGCGGTCCGGTCGGCATAGGCGCGGATCGAAATTTCGACCTTGCCCACCACGCTTTCGACTTCGGTGCGCGCTTCCCACAAGGGCTTGCCGGTTTCGCGCGAAATCATCGTTGCCAGTTTTTCGGCGTCCTTGCGCACTTCGTTGGCAAAGCGGCGGACCAGTTCCATCCGGGTCGCAAGTGGCTGCGCCGCCCAGGCCGGCCAGGCCCGCCGTGCTCGATCAACAATCTCGTCGACATTGCCGTGCTTGCCGCGCCAGATCTCGGCTCCGGTCGCCGGCTCATAGGAAATCAGCTGCGCTTTGCTCAAAGATACCGTCCCGTCGTGTGGTGGTGCGAACCCCAGGCGTGAATTGGTCTTAGAACGTCGTGCCATAGTTGGGAAGTCTTCCTTTTCCGGCCACATGTTATGGTTAAATTCGATTGTGGGCGTTTGCATGAAAATTGCCCCTTGCGGCTTGCTTGCTTGTCCGCATCGGGCGATAGAGTGGCCGATCATGACCGCCGAACCCGCCCTGTCCGCCCAGCCAGTCGATGGTGCTTTTGCCGATCTCTTTTGGACCAGCCGCGATGGGCTGAAACTGCATTTCCGCGACTATGCCGGGCGTGCGGACCGCCCTGTCGTGCTGTGCCTGCCGGGGCTGACCCGCAATGCCCGCGATTTCGCGCATGTCGCGCAGCGGATTGCCGGGGACTGGCGGGTGGTCTGCCCCGATCTGCGCGGCCGCGGCGACAGTGCCTATGCCAAGGAATCGGCGACCTATAACCCGCTGCAATATGTCGAGGACCTGGGCGAACTGTTCGCTCAAGCCGGGATCGAGCGGTTTGTGGCGATTGGCACCTCGCTGGGCGGCCTCTTGACCATGATCATGGCCATGACCATCCCCGATCGGATCGCCGGGGTGCTACTCAACGATGTCGGGCCAGAAGTTTCGCCCGAGGGACTTGAGCGGATCCGCAGCTATGTCGGCCAGGGGCGTACTTTCCCGACCTGGATGCATGCGGCGCGCGCGCTTGAGGAAAGCCAGGGCGATGTTTTCCCCGATTACCGGATTTCCGATTGGCTCGAAATGGCCAAGCGTTGCATGGTGGTGGGCGGCAATGGGCGGATCGTGTTCGACTACGACATGAAGATCGCCGAACCGTTTGCGCAGCCGGGGGGTGAGGCCGGGGTCGATATGTGGCCCGCTCTGCTCGCGCTCAAGGGCAAGCCAGTGGCCCTGCTGCGCGGCGAATTGTCCGACATCCTGAGCAACGAAATCCATCGCAGAATGGCCAAGAGCCTGCCCGGAAGCGATGCGGTGACCGTGCCCCGGGTCGGCCACGCACCGATGCTGGATGAGAGCGAAGCCGTGGCCGCGATTGACCGGCTGCTGGCGCGGGTGGGATGAGCGGGGCCGCAGGACCGCTGCGCCTGCTCCACCTCCATTCCAGCTTTTCACCCGGCGGCAAGGAATTGCGTGCCGCCAAGCTGATGAACCTGTTTGGCCCCGGGCTTTCGCACACGGTGGTTTCGGGCGTGCCCGGCGCGCTGGGTGCGGCCGAAGCAATCGATCCGGCGGTCGATGTTTCCTGCCCCGCCGATTTTCCATCGCTTTCGGGCAAGCCGTTGCCCGGGCGGCTGCTCACGCTGGCGCGGGCGATGGCTGGATTTGACCTGGTGCTGACCTATAACTGGGGGGCGATGGACGCGGTGGTGGCGCACCGGCTGTTCGCGCGCGTCCTGGGCCTGCCGCCGCTGGTTCACCACGAGGATGGGTTCAACCAGGACGAGGCGCAGCGGCTCAGCCCCGCGCGCAATATCTATCGCCGCTTCGGGATGGCCGGGGCGGCCGCGCTGGTGGTGCCATCGCAGCGGCTGGAAGGAATCGCGCTTGGCCAGTGGCGCCTGCCGCCCGCGCGGGTCCGCCGGATCGCCAACGGCATCCCGCTGGACCGCTATGCCGACAAGCCGCGCGCCGATGCCTTGCCGGGGCTGGTCAAGCAGCCCGGCGAGCTATGGCTGGGCACGCTCGCGGGGCTGCGCGCGATCAAGAACCTGCCGCGGCTGGTGCGCGCCTTTGCGGCGATGCCCGCGAATTGGAAGCTGGTGATCGTCGGCGAAGGTCCCGAGCGCGCGGCCATTCAGGCAGAGGCCGCGCGGCTGGGGCTGGCGGAGCGGGTCCACCTGCCCGGCTTCGCGCCCGATCCAGCGGCGGTTGTGGGTCTGTTCGACCTGTTCGCCTTGTCTTCCGACAGCGAGCAATTCCCGGTCTCGGTGGTCGAGGCGATGGCGGCGGGGCTGGCGGTGGTCAGCCCGGCGGTGGGCGATATTGCGGCGATGGTCGCGGCTAAAAACGCTGCCTGGATCGTGCCGTCGCCGGGCGACAAGGCCTTGGGCGTGGTGCTGGCCGAAGCCGCTGCCGATCCCTCGCGCCGGGTGGCAGTAGGCGCAGCCAACCGGGCCAGGGCACTCACCGACTACGACGAGGCGGCGATGCTGGCAGCCTACCGCGCTACCTATGCACAGGCCTTGGGCCGCACTGCATTCCCCTAAGCCCCGTTCACCGCAGCTTCAGCGGGGTATAGCCACAAGTTGCGCGTTGAAATGGCCGCACCATCCGCTAAACAGCCCCGCAACCGATCAATCAGCCAGCGAAGGCGCTAACCTTGGCCATCGAACCTAACAAGTCCCCAGTCCCATCTTCCAAAGCTGCCGAGCGCGATGCCGCGCAGCAGGACGGCTTCCTGCGCGAAGTCGATGAAGCGCTGCGTGAAGAACAGCTGGTCGGCGCGGTAAAGCGCTTTGCCAAGCCGGTCGGCGGGGTGATCGCCGTGGTGCTGGTGGCGCTGGGCGGTTACCTGGTGTGGGACTATCAGGCGAAGAGCGCGGCAGCCGAACGCAGCGAGGCGGTCGTGCTGGCATTTGACAAGATGCAGGCTGGCCAGCTCGATGCCGCCGCGAACGACCTGCAGCCGCTGCTCAAGGACGGCAGCGCCGGCAGCCGCGCAGTGGCCGCGACAAACCTCGCCGCGATCGCGTTGGCCCAAGGCAAGGAAGCCGAAGCGGCCAAGCAGTTCGGCGCGATCGCCGCCGACAGCTCGATGCCCAAGCCCTTCCGCGATCTCGCTTCGATCCGCGAAGTCACGATCCGCTTCGATACGATGAAGAGCGAAGACGTTGTCGCGCGGATGAAGCCGCTGGCGGTCCCGGGCAATGCCTTCTTCGGCAGCGCGGGCGAGCTGTTGGGCATGGCCTATCTCGATCAGGGCAAGAACGACCTGGCCGGTGCGCTGTTCGCGCAGATCGGCAAGGACGAAAACGCCCCCAAAACGCTCCGCGCCCGCGCCAAGCAGATGGCCAGCGGCCTTGGCTTCGATGCCGGGGTCGATATTCCCAAGGAAGCGCCCGAACAGCCTGCCGCCGGTGCTCCCTCTGCGGCACCCGCACCCCAGCAATAGTCCGGCCACAGCCAAGGATCCCTTGATGCCCTCGATTTCAATTCATCGCCACCTCGCCGCCCCGCTGGTTCTCGCACTTGCGCTGGGCCTTTCGGGGTGCGGCGTGTTCAAAGGCAAAGGCAAGCCTGCCACGCCCACCGTGGGCAACCGCGTGCCGATTCTGTCCAAGGTCGACACCAGCGCCAAGGTCGATCCCGCGCTCGCCGGCCTCGCGGTGGTGCTGCCGCCGGCGGCCGAAAACGCCGAATGGGCCCAGGCCGGCGGCACCGCCAGCAAAAGCTATGGCAACCTGGCGCTGCCCGCCGCGCCGCAGCGCGCCTGGACTGGGAGGGTCATGGGCTCGACCCTCAAGCAGCGGCTGGCCGCGGCGCCGGTGATCGGCGGGGGCCTGGTCTATGCGATGGGCACAGACGGCGTGGTCCATGCCTTTGATGCCAAGACCGGGGTCGAACGCTGGAACCTGGGCTTCCAGATCAAGGGCGACGGCGCCAGCGCGGTCTATGGCGGGGGTGCCAGTTTCTCTGGCGAACGCCTGTTCATCACCACCGGGATGGGCGAAGTCGCGGCGATCAATGCCGCCGACGGCAAGCAAATATGGAAGGTCAAGCCGGCCGGGCCGCTGCGTGGTTCGCCGACAATCGCCTTCAACACCGTGTTCGTGATGACCCAGGCCAATCAGATCCTCGCGCTCAACCCCGACGATGGTTCGCAGGTCTGGAATAAGGCGGCTTCGGTCGGGCAGACCGGGGTGTTCGGCGTGGCCGCGCCGGCCGCCGGGCAGGGCACCATCATCGCCGGCTACTCGACCGGCGAACTGATCGCCTATCGTTATGAAAACGGGCGCGAATTGTGGTCAGACGCGCTGGCGCGCACGTCCCTGTCGACCTCGGTCGGGGTGCTCACCGATATCGACGCCGATCCGATCATCGATCGCGGCCGGGTCTATGCGCTGGGCCAGGGCGGACGCATGGCGGCCTATGAACTGGTCACCGGGCAGCGGATCTGGGAGCTCAACCTGGCCGGGATTTCGACCCCAGCGGTGGCAGGGGACTGGATCTTCACCCTGACCGACGATGGGCGCCTGCTGTGCATCGCGCGTTCGACCGGCAAGGTTCGCTGGCTGACCCAGCTCGATAACTTCCGCAATCAGAAGAAAAAGAAAGGCCCGATCTTCTGGTCGGGTCCGGTGCTGGCGGGCGACAGACTGTGGTTCGTCAACTCGCTGGGCCGGGTTTACAGCGCGGCGGCAGCCGATGGCCAGCCCACCCTGCTCACCGATTTGGGGGCTCCGGTTACCCTGGCACCAGTAGTGGCGGGGAGCACGCTCTATGTGCTCGACGACACCGGGCGGATCTCTGCATTCCGGTAAATTTGCGGCGTTACCCGGCCTTTAACCCTTCCGGGGCTATAGGCGCGGGTGATGACTGACCAAGCCGCCCCAGTCGCGCCCCGGCCGACCAGCGACGTTTCATCGGCGGTTGGGCTGGTCGGGCTCGTCTCGCTGACCGGCTGGATCATGATCTGCCACTTCTGGCCCGAGCTGGTCGCCCTGTTCGATCTGCCGAGCCGGGCCGAGCGGCTGACCGGCCCCAACGCCGCGCTGGTCGGGCTGGTCGCTTGCGCCGCCCCGATGGTGCTGTGGGAACTATTCGTCAACAAGGTTCACCGCCGTGCCTCTACGGGCATCGACTGGGACCAGCCAAGGCCGCTGTCAGAAGTGATCGACGTTTCGATCACCAAGCTGGCCGGGCTGTGGGCGACCTGGGCGATCATCGCCTTGTTCTATTTCGTCGGGCGCTGGTATTGGGAGGGGCCGTACCTGATCGCGATGAACGTGATGCAGGTTGCAGCGGTGCCGCTGTTCCTGCTGTCGGTGCCCTATGTGCTGTGGCTCGACCGGGTGCTGGTTGAGCCACGCGACCCCAGCTGGCACTTTGGCGCGCTGCTGGTCGGGCGCGAACCGTTCGATCCCGAACAGGTCTGGATCCACTTGCGGGCCTGGGCGGTGAAGGGCTTTTTCACGGCCTTCATGCTGATGATCGTGCCGGGCGGCTTTCAGAACCTGGTCGCGCCCGATTGGAGCAATTTCTTCCTTGGCCCGGTGGGAATCGCGACGCTGCTGATCACCTTGATGTTCGTGATCGACGAGCAGATCGGCTCGGTCGGCTATATCCTGACGATGAAGCCGCTCGACGCCCAGATCCGTTCGGCCAATCCCTATCTGGCCGGCTGGCTGGCGGCGCTGATGTGCTATCCGCCGTTCCAGATGATGAGCCCTTCGGACCGTCCGCTGTTCTATCTGGCCGACACCCGGGGCGACGATACCTGGTTCCACGTCTTCGCAGGCTATCCGCTGATGCTGTGGATCTGGGCGGCGCTGCTGGTCTTCCTGACCGCGGTCTATGCCTGGGCGACAGTGGCCTTCGGGATCCGCTTTTCGAACCTGACCTACCGCGGCGTGCTGACCAATGGGCCCTATGCCTTTACCCGGCACCCGGCCTATCTGGCCAAGAACACCTTCTGGTGGTGCGCCTCGATGCCGTTCATGGTTGACCCCTGGTCGTGGACCAATTCGCTGCGCAATGCCTTCTTCCTGGGCTGTGTCAGCGCGATCTATTATTGGCGGGCCAAGACCGAGGAACGGCACCTTTTGGCCGAAGACCCGAAGTACGGCGAATACCACGCCTGGATGAGCCGCCACGGAGCGATCACCGCACCGCTTGCGCGGGTAAGCGCGGCGCTGAAGGGGCGGCGGCAGGTTATTGGGGTGTAACCATCGCCAATCTCCGTTCGTGGTGAGGAGGGACTGAGCGCAGCGAAGGCCCGACTCGAACCATCGCCGCGCACATGGTCCTTCGAGACGCGTCTTCGCTGCGCTCAGCCGCTCCTCAGGACGAACGGATAGGGGGCTAAAGCGGCAGGCCTTCGCCCGCTTTGTAGACCAGGATCCTCCGCCCGCTCAGACCCAGTTCGGCCCGTTCGCGCTGCCACGCGGCCATATGCGCAGTTTGCATGTGCGCGTTCAATTGCTCGAGGCTTTCCCAAATCTCGCTGACCCGGATCAGCCCGGGATCGAGCACGTCTTCGCCGTAGTTGTATTCGACGCAGCCGTCCTCGGCGCGGGTTGCTTCCATCACCTTGCGCATGACCGGGCGGGCCGCTTCCATCTTTTCGGGGGGAAAGCGGAACTGGCCGACGACGACGATCATCTAAAAGCTCTCCTCATATACCCGGCTGATGTCACCGCCCCATTCGCCGTGGTACTTGTCGAGCAGGACCTGCGCGGGGACCTTGCCGGTGCGCACGATCTCGTCGAGCGGGTTCAGGAAGCCGGCCTCGGTATCGCCCATCGAATTGAGCCGGCTGCGCGAATTGAGGCCGGCGCGGCTGATCGCCAGCACTTCGGCGGCGATTTCGCGCAGCGTGCCCCCGCCCGGGATCGGCGCGTCGAGGCCGAGCTTGGGCACCGCCGCGCGAAGTGCCTCGCGCCCGTCCATGTCCCAGCCTTTGACCAGGTTCCACGCTGCATCGAGCGCGCCCTGGTCGTAAAGCAGCCCGACCCAGAACGCGGGCAGCGCGCAGATCTTGTTCCACGGTCCGCCATCGGCCCCGCGCATCTCGAGGAAGCTCTTGAGCCGAACTTCGGGGAAGGCGGTGGAGAGGTGGTCGATCCAGTCGCTTTCGGTGGGTAGCTCGCCGGGCAAGGCGGGCAGCTTGCCTTCGCGGAAATCGCGAAAACTCTGCCCGGCGGCGTCGATGTACTTGCCGTCGCGGAACACGAAATACATCGGCACGTCGAGCATGTATTCGACGTAGCGATCATAGCCGAAGCCGTCCTCGAACACGAAGCCCAGCATTCCGGTACGGTGCGGGTCGGTGTCGGTCCAGATATGGCTGCGGTAGGAGAGGAAGCCGTTGGGCTTGCCTTCAGTGAACGGCGAATTGGCGAACAGCGCGGTGGCGAGCGGCTGGAGGGCGAGCGAGGTGCGGAATTTCTGCACCATGTCGGCCTCGCTCGAATAGTCGAGGTTGACCTGGATCGTGCAGGTCCGCAGCATCATGTCGAGGCCCATGCTGCCGACGCGCGGCATGTGCCGCAGCATGATCTCGTAGCGGCCCTTGGGCATGATCGGCATGTCTTCGCGGCGCTTGTCGGGCCACAGCCCGAGCCCGAGGAAGCCAGTGCCGGTCTTCGCCCCGATCGCCTTGACCTGCTGAAGGTGGCGTCCGGTTTCGGCGCAAGTCTGGTGGAGGTTTTCGAGCACGTCGCCCGACAGTTCGAGCTGGCCCGCAGGTTCGAGGCTGACGGTGCCGTCGGGCCCGGCCATGGCAATGACCTTCCCGCCTTCCTCGATTGGGCTCCAGCCGAACTCGGTGAGGGACAGCAGCAGGTCGCGGATGCCGCCGGGTTCGTCATAGCTGGGGGCATGGTGATCGGCCTCGCTGAACACGAACTTCTCGTGCTCGGTGCCGATCTTCCACGCAGCAGCTGGCTTCTCGCCCTTGATCATCGGCGCGATCAGCTGGTCGCGGCTTTCGATCACAGGATCGTTGCGATTTGAAACCGTTCTCGTGCTCATGGCCCGCGATTAAGTGAGCGCTGATTGTTGCGCCAGCATTAAATCGC
>JANPMA010000166.1:0-5756 GCA_031422595.1 Novosphingobium sp.
GGTCAGGTGCGCGCCGCGGGTCGCTTCGGTTTCGCGCAAGCGGCGGCACATCTCCAGGCCCGACATCGTCGGGCAGAGCCAGTCGATAAAGCCCCAGACCCGCCCGCCCAACGGGCCGGCCGGGGGCATGTCGCCCAGCGGTACGATATCCCAGCCGGGCCGCTTGCGGGCAATGTCGGCGAGCAGCCCGGCGGGCGGGGCGGTGAGCAGAAGTGTCGTATGTTTGTTCATGACCGGACACGGGTTGGACGATTCTGTGTCATGGTATGCGCCAGTGAAGTGACGGATTCGTGATGAAATTGTGACAGTTGGGTTACGCCAGTCTTGTCACATAACTGTCACACGAAATCGCATGAATCCTGCCGCTTGCGGGTCTATCCTCAGGCCATGTTGAAACCCAACCCGCTCCGCCGCCTGCGCCTTGGTGCGTTCCTGGTCCTGCTGTCGTTGGCTGCTCCGGCCTCGGCCGAAAAGCTTTCGTTCGATCACCGGCTGGTGCCTGCGCTCAAGGCAGTGCTCGATAGCGGCAATTCCGCGATGATCGACTACAACGGCTCCAACCCGCGCTACATCACCGATGTGATCGCGGTGCGCGGGCGCTCGGCGAAGGATTGGGACGAGGCGCTGGTGATCATTGCCCGCGCGCCCGGAGCCAAGGTCGGGACCGCGGGGGAGTGGCTCGAGGAACTGCGCGGCGATGCCCAGCGTCGCTGCAGCGCGGCGCTGAACCTGCTGGCGCAGGACGAACGCTCAATTCTGGTCGAGCGCCATTCCGATAGATGCCCCGGAAACTATCCCCGGAACGCGATCTACCTGGTGGTGCAGGGCAAGACCTCGTTGTTCCTGCTCGCCGTCCTGTCACGCGATGACCTGAGCGAGCAGTCACGCGGCGAATGGCTTGCCATGCTGAAGTCCGCGCACCTCGAATAGCTCCTGACACATTTCGGTCACGCATCTGTCGCCTGAGCTACGCCGAGGAGTCACACGGTCCCCCTAGTTCGGCGGCGAGGCCGGACGGGGGGCGATTCGCAAATCGCATGGGTCCTTCCCGGGCCGGCGTCGAGACAACAGACGCCAATTGAACCAGGGAATGAACCCAATGATCCGCTTTTCTTGCCGCTCGACCGCTTCCTTCGCCGCGCTGGCGGCCAGCCTGACCTTGGCCGGCACCGCGCACGCCGCGGTCATGGTGACCGACGAAGCCGTGCTGGTTGACGGTGCCGCGAGCGATGCACCGCCCGCGACCGACAATTCCGAACAAAGTTCGCCCGAAGATGCCGGAAGAGCTGCCAGGGACCCGGGCCTGACCGATATCGTGGTGACCGCCACCAAGCGCGAAACCAACCTGCAGAAGACGCCGATCTCGATTTCGGTGCTGGGCGCCGAGATGATCCGCGAACGCAAGGTCCAGAGCCTGCTCGATCTGGGCGATGGCTCGATCCCATCGCTGCGGGTCGCGACCTATGAATCGCGCCAGACCGCGCTGACTGTGGGGATCCGCGGGATCGTTCCGGGCGATGCGAACCAGCCGGCGCGCGAACCTGGCGTCGGGGTCTATATCGATGGGATCTACCTTGCGCGCCAGCATGGCCTTAACGCCGCGCTGTTCGAAATAGACCGGATCGAAGTGCTGAAAGGACCGCAGGGCACCCTGTTCGGCCGCAACACCGAAGGCGGCGCGGTCAGCCTGATCAGCAAGGCGCCGACCGGTGAATTCGGCGGACGCATGAACGTGGGGGTCGGCAATCTGGGCAGCTATAACGCCGGGCTGCATCTCAACCTGCCCGAAGTGGCCGGATTCTCGTTCAAGCTCGACACCGTGATCAGCCACCAGGACCCGACTGTGAAGAACCCGCTTGAAGGTCAGACCGGGTGGAACCAGTACCACCGCTATGGTGGCCGCATGGCCGCGCGCTGGAAGCCGATGGACGGTTTCACCGCCGATTTCGCCTTCGACATCAGCCGCGATGAGAACACCCCGTTCTACAGCCAGCTGATCAACTTCAATCCCGATGGCTTTCGGGTCGCCACGCTGGCGCAGATCGTTGGCAACGTACCGGCCAACACGCTGCCTGCGGGCATGATCGCGCCGCTGCCGTCGATGGTGATTGTCACCGGCGAGCGGATGGACGTGACCGATATCGGCGTGCCGCAGCAGGTCAGCCTTGGCAAGACCAAGGGCTTTTCGAGCAACCTGCGCTGGAAGGTGGCGGACGGGCTTGAACTGCGCTCGATTACTGCCTGGCGGACCGTCGATTCCGAACAGTGGGACAATTCGGGCGGCGCGCACCGTAGTCCTTCGTTCCTGCCCAGCCAGTCGTTCAGCCGCTACTCGCTCTCGTTCCTCAATGCCCGTCAGTTCAGCCAGGAAATCCAGGCCGTGGGCAGTTTGGGTGACATCGATTATGTTGCCGGGCTCTACTACTTCAACGAACGCGCCGAAGAGGTCGCGGCCACGCCCAACACCAACCAGTGGAACGCTACCGGCACCAACTATATCATTCGCGACGCGATGACCTGGCAGCGTTCGGCACTGTCGATCAGCCGCGCCAGCTATGCCAATTCGAAAAGCTATGCCGCGTTTGGCCAGATGACCTGGACCCCGGGCGGGATGGAGAGCCTGCACCTGACCCTGGGCGGGCGCTACACCCACGACGAGAAGAGCGGCGATCTGTACAAGCTCAACAACGTCGCTTCGGCGTTCCCCTTCGCGTTCAAGTACAACAAGTTCGATCCGATGGCGGTGCTGGCCTGGGATGCCAGCGACAACATCAACCTCTATGCCAAGTACTCGACCGGCTACCGCGCCGGCGGGGCCAGCTCGCGCTCGATCAGATACGCCACCTTCGGGCCGGAAAACGTCAAGGCCTATGAAGTGGGCGCCAAGACCGAATTCTTCGATCGCCGCGTGCGCTTGAACCTGGCCGGTTACATCATGAACCGCTTCGACAGCCAGTTCGACTTCGACTTCTATCAGGTCCAGACCAACGGATCGGTGCGGCACACGCTGGAAACGGTCAATGCCTCAGGGGTTACCAAAATCCGCGGGATTGAAGCCGATCTGACCGTGCGGCCGGTCGAGGGGCTGTCGATGGGCATGTCCTATTCCTACACGTACTGGAAGGTTCCGCCGACCCCGAACCCGCTGGTGGTCGGAAATCCGCTCCAGCCGCTGTTCCTGGTCTATACCCCGCCGCACGCGTTCTCGGGCAATATGGACTACACCGTGCCGCTGTCGGGCGACAACGGCATGGCGCTCAAGTTCCACGTCGATGCGAACTATTCGGACCCGCACTACAGCTTCGACAACGAGCCGGTGCTGGTCGACAAGAGCTTCCTGGTCAATGCCCGCCTGGCCGTGGTCGACATCCCGATGTCGAGCGGCGGACAGAAGCTGACCGTGGCGCTGTGGTCGCGCAACCTGTTCAACGAAGAGCATATCTATCGCCGCTCGAACGCCAACCGGCAGCCGATCGATGGCAATTTCCGCACCGTTGTGGGCGACTATGCCAACTTCAACGCACCGCGCACCTTCGGGGTAGAAGCCACGCTTTCGTTCTGATCCTCCCGATCCTTCCTCCCTTGCGGGCGGGCGACCTCGGTTGCCCGCCTGTTTTCTGTTCTTGCTTTATAACTGACTGGTCAGTTATAAATGAGGAATGCCCCGTCCTTCGGTCCCCACCCGCCGCGCCGATATCCTGCTGGCGGCGCGCGACGTGTTCAATGCGCGCGGGTTCGCGGGGACGCGGATGGACGATATCGCGCGGGCCTCGGGCATCTCGAAAGCGGCGCTGTACCTGCAGTTCGATGGCAAGGAGGCGCTGTTCGAGGCGCTTGTGGTTGAGCTGATCGAGGCGATGCTGCCCCAGGCCGCGCCGGCCGAATTCGGCGATATGCCCGCCGAAGCGATCCTGCGCCAGTTCATCGGCTTCATGGCCGCGCGGTTGACCGAACCGGGAATGGCTTTCGTGCCGCGGGTGATCATCGGCGAGGGGGCGAACTTTCCCGAACTAGCCCGGTTCTATCACGAGCACGTGATCAGCCGGGGCATGGGGATTGTCGAAAGGATCGTGCACCACGGGATCGCGCGCAGTGAATTCACTTGCGCCGATGTGCCGCAGGCCTGCCGCACGGTGATCGGCGGGGTGCTGATTGCGGCGATCTGGAAGACCACGTTCGAGCCCGTTGGGGCAGAGCCGATCGAACCCGCCGCGATGGCACTGGCGCATGCCGACACGGTGCTGAACGGACTGCTGAGAAGGAACAGCGCATCATGAGCGGACTTCCCAAACCCGTGATCGTCATCGCCGTGCTGACCCTGGCCGGCGGGGCTTACTGGTACTTCGGCCGCGCCAACGAAAGCGCCCAGTGGCTGGGCTATGTCGAGGCCGAAACCGCCTATGTTGCCGCGCCGGTTTCGGGCCGCCTGGCGCAGCGCAATGTCGAGCGCGGGGCCGCGGTAGAGGCCGGAACGGTGCTGTTCTCGCTCGATCCCGAAAGCACCGATGCCGATACCGCGCGGGCCGAAGCCCAAGTTGCCGCGGCCTCGGCCCAGCAGGCCGACCTTGGCCAGGCCCGTCAGCGTGCACCCGAACTTGCGGTCAGCCGCGCGGCCGAGGCAGCAGCGCAGGCGCAGCTGACCAAGGCCCAGGCCGATTTCAGCCGCGTCGATGCGCTCGCCCGGCGCGGCTTTGCCAGCCGTTCGCAGCTTGATGCCGCGCGCGCCGCGCGCGATGGCGCTGCCGCCAACCTCGCCCAGACCCGCGCCCAGACCGCCGCGGGTGAGCTCAGCGCCGGACGCCAGGGCCAGATCGCCGCGGCCGGGGCCGATCTGGCCGCCAGCCAGGCCGCGCTGCGCGGCCAGCGCCAGCGCCGCCGCGAGATTGCCCCGGTCGCGCCCGAAAAGGGTGTGGTCGAGCAGACCTTCTACAACCCGGGCGAATGGGTCCCGGCCAACGCCCCGGTGGTCTCGGTGCTGCCCGATGCGCGGCGCAAGCTGCGTTTCTATGTCCCGCAGGACAAGGTCGCGAACCTCAAGCAGGGGATGAGCGTGACGTTCAGTTGCGATGGCTGCGGTGCGGCGCGGCAGGCGAAGATCAGCTACATATCGCCGCGCGCTGAATTCACCCCGCCGGTGATCTATTCCGAACGGGCCCGGGCCAAGCTGGTGTTCCTGGTCGAAGCTGCGCTGCCGGTGGAAGCCAAACCGCTGCCTCCCGGTTTGCCAGTCGAGGTGGTGCCGCAGTGAGCGAGGCCCCGGCCATTGCGGTGCGCGGTCTGACCAAGCGGTTTGGCCCGCGGACCGTGGTCGATCATGTCGACCTGACGGTCCAGCCGGGGCGGATCTGCGGCTTCCTGGGCCCCAACGGTTCGGGCAAGACCACCACCTTGCGGATGATCTGCGGCCTGCTGATCCCCGATGAAGGCGAGGGCGAAGTGCTGGGGCTGGACCTGGCCACCAAGCGCCGCGCGATCAAGCACCAGATCGGCTATATGACCCAGAAGTTCGGGCTGTTTTCCGACCTGTCGATTGCCGAGAATCTGGAATTCATCGCCCGGGTCTATCGGCTCGACAACCGCAAAGCGCGGGTCGCTGCGGCGCTCGAACGGCTGGGATTGGCGAGCCGTTCGGCCCAGCTGGCCGGCAAGCTTTCGGGCGGGTGGAAACAGCGCCTGGCGTTGGCCGCAGCGGTGCTCCACGATCCGAAGATCCTGCTGCTCGACGAGCCCACCGCCGGGGTCGATCCGCAGGCCCG
>JANPMA010000167.1:0-3854 GCA_031422595.1 Novosphingobium sp.
GCCCGGCGGGCGATCTCACCAGTCACCTGGGCACCGTCGCCCGTAAAAGTCACCACTGCATTGCCGCTACACTTGCCGCGCGCCAGCGGAGCCCGCACCGCTGTGGCTACCTCGCGAATCCGGGCCTCGACAATCGCAGTGTGGCGATCGGATAGCCCGAACACCCGCAGGCAGATCGGCTCGGTCCAGCGCGCTGCCGGGGCATTGGTCTGGGCCACTCCGAAGTCGCCTAGGATATCGACCGAGATCTGGCGGGCCTGCCCGGGCGGATACCGCTCACCCTCGACAACGATGTCCGAAGCGTCCTGCTGGGCCGGCGCGGGCATCGCGGCGACCAGCCCCAGCAGGGTCAGAGCGGTTCGCAGTGGCAGGCGGTGCGGCATCACAAACCTCTCATGCTCTCGGGCAAATTACCATTGCCGCCTGGCCATGGCAACGCGCGCACCGCTTGGCCTTGATACCGCGCTATGCGATAGCAGAAGGCGATGACCACCTACCTGCCCACGATCAAGCAGCTACAATACCTCGTTGCCTTGCACGAGCACGGACACTTCGGCCGCGCCGCCGATGGCTGCTTCGTTTCGCAATCAACGCTTTCGGCGGGGTTGCGCGATCTGGAGACCTTGCTCGGCGTAATTCTGGTCGAGCGGACCAAGCGCGCGGTGCGGTTTACCCCGCTGGGCAACGCAGTGGTCGCCAAGGCCCACCGCCTGCTGCGCGAGGCCGAGGAGCTCTCCGACATGGTCCAGTCGGCCGACCAGCCACTATCGGGCGAAGTGCGGATGAGCGTGATTCCGACGATTGCTCCGTTCCTACTGCCGCGTATGTTGCCGCGCCTGCGGCGTGAGCGGCCGCAGCTCAAGCTCTACCTGCGTGAGGAAACCAGCCAGGCGGCGATGGAATCGCTCCACCACGGGCGCAGCGATTGCGTGCTGCTGGCGCTGCCCTTCCCCACCGGCGAAGTTGAAAAGGAGACGATCGAGCTCGACGCGCTATACGTCGCCTTCCCCAAGGACGATCCGCGCGATCCACCCGACGAGATCTCGCCCGATCTGATCGACGAGACACGGTTGTTGCTGCTCGAAGATGGGCACTGCCTCAAGGAACATGCGTTAGCCGCGTGCAACCGGCCAGAACTGCGCGCTTCGGCGACAATGATCGGCACGTCGCTGCACACCCTGGTGCAGATGGTCGACAACGGCCTGGGGCTGACCATGCTGCCCGAAATGGCGCTCGATGCCGGGATATTGAACGGCACCGACGTGGTCGCAAGGCCGCTCAAGAGCAACAACGCCAACCGCGAGATTGCATTGGTGTGGCGCAAGAACAGCCCGCGCGGGGATGAGTTTCGCTTGCTGGCCGAGGAACTGCGGGCGGGGTAGTTCAATGCATGCGCGATCACATCGCGCTGGAAATTCCGCACGATCGGCACGCGGTGATCGCCAAGCAACCGGGGCTGATCTTGCCACTCAGTCCATGTGCTTGAGACCAACCCGCAGGTAGTCCCAGCCGGTAATCACCGTCAGCGCAGCGGCGGCCCACAGCGTGGTCAGGCCGACCGTGTGCGGCACATTCATCACCAGACCGCCCAGCGTCATGTTCCAGCCGGGCAGCGCCTTGCCCAGGATCAGCGCGCCCAGGCAGACCATCTGGAAGGTGGTCTTCCATTTGGCCAGGCGGCTGACCGGGACCGAGACCTGCAGCCCGCCCAGAAACTCGCGCAGCCCCGAAACCGCAATCTCGCGCACCAGGATGATCAGCCCGGCGATGACGTGCATATCGCCCACATAGGGCCCGCGCAGCACGCCCTGGGCGGCCAGCACCAGGATCACCGTGGCGACCATGATCTTGTCGGCAATCGGATCGAGGAACTGGCCGAGCCGGCTGACCGCCCCGCTTGAACGGGCCAGATAGCCGTCGAAATAGTCGGTGAACCCCATCACGCAGTAGAGCGCGAAGGCCATCAGATAGCCCCACTCCCACTCTGGCCACCACAGCAGGAAGGCCAGCAGGGGCAGCGTCACGATCCGCGACAGCGTCAGGATGTTGGGCAAGCTCATCATTGTCGGCACTGCATAGCGGGGCAAGCACGCGTGCAAAAGAGCGTAGATGGCTCTTGTTCACACGCCAACATGCTCTAGGGTCCGGCGCGACACGGGGATCCGCAAAGCCAGTTCATGACAACCCAGACCCACCTGATCCACAGCAGGCGCTTCCTGCCGCTGTTCGTGACTCAATTGCTCAATGCTTTCAATGACAACCTGTTCAAGAACGCGATGGTGCTGTTCGTGGTCTATCAGGTTTATCAGTCGGAACAGGCCGAAGGGCAGTTCAGTGCGATTGCTTCGGCGGTGTTCATCCTGCCGTTCTTCCTGCTCTCCGCAATTGCCGGACAACTGGCCGATATGCGCGACAAGGCCAGAATCATCCGGCTGGTGAAGGCGGCGGAAATCGGAATCATGATCGTTGGCGCAGCCGGGCTGCTGATGGCGGCGAAAGGGATCATGGTCTCTGCCGTTGCAATCCCGCTGATGCTGCTGGCCTTGCTCGGAATGGGGATTCATTCGACTTTCTTCGGACCGATCAAATATGCCATCCTGCCACAGCACCTGCACCCGGACGAGGTGCTGGCCGGCACCGGACTGGTCGAAGCGGGAACCTATATCGCGATCCTGGCCGGCACGATCCTGGCCGGCTGGATTCCGGTCGAATGGGCGGCTTTCGGGGTGATCGTGACTGCGATCATAGGGTTCTTCACCAGCCGGCAGATCCCCGATGCCCCGCCGCATCACGATCCCGATCCGCTCGACTACCACTTCATCCGCGCCTCGATCGATCTGGTCCGCAACACCAGCCATGATCGCCGGGTGTTCCTGGCAATCATGGCGATCAGCTTCTTCTGGACGATCGGCGCGGTGCTGTTCATCCAGTTCCCGCCGCTCGCCAAGAACGTGCTCGAAGCGAGCAAGGAAGTCGCCAGCCTGTTTCTGGTGGTGTTCTCGATCGGGGTGGCGATCGGCTCGATGTCGATCAACGCGATGCTCAAGGGCCGGGTTTCGGCGCGCTTCTCGACCGGATCGGTGATCCTGATGGCCGCGTTCGTGGTGGGGTTCTATACCGTGTGCCGGGCCTGGGGCGGACACCCCGGCGATGGCCTGCTCGATACTGCACAGTTCCTCGGCCAGCCGCTGGCGGTGCCGCTGCTGCTCTCGCTGCTGGGAATCTCGGTGACGGGCGGCATGTTCGTGGTGCCGCTCTACGCGTTTCTGACGACCTTCGTCGACAAGGCGCAGACCGCGCGGACGATCGCCGCCAACAACATCGTCAATTCGGGCGCGATGGTGGTGGGATCGCTGCTCGCGGTGGGGCTGTCCGCTGCGGGGGTCTCGATCGTCGACCAGCTGCTGCTCAGCGCAGGGATGTGCCTGGTTTCGGCGTGGCTGGCGCAGAAGCTGTTCCAGGCCGAGAAGCGCGTGGCGGCTCAGGCCTGACGGGCGGGCCGCAACGCGCGGTCAGGCGATGAACGTGCTGACCGCGAGGAAGCAGGCGCAATAGGCCATCAGGAATTCGCGCGCGTCCTGCGCGGTCAACCCGCTGCGGCGCGATGCACGTTTGAGGGCGACGAAGCGCAGCCGGTTACGGAACGTGTGCGGCTCGCTGGGGCGGATCAGGGTTAGGGTGCGACTCATGAGCCCAAGGCTAGCCGGGCAGCGAAAGTCCTAACAGCGCGTTCACCATGTTTGGCGCGGATCGTCGCAAGTTGGGACAGCCATCTGTGCAAAAGCTCAACTCGTTCCCGGCGCTTTGGCGCGGCTCATCGCGACAATCCGCTCCCACTCGTCCGGGCGCACCGG
>JANPMA010000168.1:0-18094 GCA_031422595.1 Novosphingobium sp.
TACCACCAGCCAGCGCAGCGCATTGACGCTGGCTTCGCTTTGCAGCGAGGGATTGGCGGTCCACAGCGTCCAGGGGCGCCCCGCATATTCGGGCTGCATATAGATACTCTCCAACCACAGGTTGCGATCGATCCGGGTGGCGAGGTGATAGCGCTTTTCGAAGCGGCGCGAAATCTTCAGGATCGTCGCCTTGCCGGTGTGGGTTTCGATCTGGTTGAGGAAAGTCATCAGCTCGCTGGTCACCGCGGCATCGCTGACTTTCACCGGGCAATCGTCGGCCAGCATATTAAGATCGAGCGCGGGGGGCAGCATGGCCTTGTCGCGGGCGACCACGGTCATGAAATTGGCCGCCTGCTTTTCGGCCGGCTGGCACGGATCGTATGTGTGCACCGCACCGACCTGCAGCTTTGCCGCGCGCGCATCCTCCAGGTTCTGGGTGAAGGCCGGATCGCGGGCAAAAGCGCTGGCCGAGGCGTCGAGGTAGGCAAAGCTGGCCCCGATCGCCTTGGCCGCTTTCCAGTCAACCGCGCCGTCCGCGCTGCCCACTTCGATCCCCTGGACCGGGTAGGCGCTTTGCGATGGCCGCCAATGATGGAGCGTCCACCAGCCCCAGGCCGCGGCAATCAGCGCGATCAGCAGCGCGCCGCCGATCAGGCGCAGCCGCCAACGGCTGGTCTTGGTACGTGCCATGGTGCGACCCCCCTTTTTGTTCGGTGCGCCATCGACATCCGTCGATGGCTTGCAACACCGGCCCGCACCCCCTCCCGGCCGACCATAGGCTACCTATGATAGGGTGGCCGGGAGGGGGAGCGGGCCGGTGTTGCCCCGCCGTGAGGCGGAATGTAAATTCAACCCCTGATATGCAAAACGCAGATCAGGGTAAACAGCCGCCGCGCGGTGGCGAAATCGGTTTCGACTTTGCCCTCCAGCCGCTCGAGCAGCAGTTCGGCCGCTTCGTTGTGGACCCCGCGGCGGGCCATGTCGATCGTCTCGATCTCGGCCGCGGTGGCCTTGCGGATCGCCTGGTAGTAGCTGTCACAGATCGCGAAATACTCGCGGATCGGGCGGCGGAAGCGGCCCAGGCCAAGGATCAGCTGTTCGAGCAGCTGGCCGTCCTGATCCGCCACTTCGAGCAGCAGGCGGCCATCGTCGACCGCCAGCTTGATTCGGTAGGGCCCCTCGTGTCCGGCCTCCCAGGCACGGCACGGCTTGAACGCGTTTTCCTCGATCAGGTCGAAGATCGCGATGCGCCGCTCCTGCTCGATATCGGCATTGCGCCACAGGATCGTCGCTTCGTCGAGCTCGATATGGTTGATCCGCGGGTCGGCCATGCTGGCGGGCTTTTCGCAGATGCGGGATTCGCGGGCAAGGGGGCTGATTGGGGCTCACACGAAGACACGAAGATGTTGGGCAGCGCCGCAGGCGCATTGAATCATCTCTACCTGAGTCCATGCCCAAGCGTCGAAATTGGTGAGCGGCTTCGCCGCAAGCGAAACATCTTGGTGTCTTCGTGTGAACCGAAAATCACTCCGTCCCCGCTATCCACAGCCTGTGCATGAATGCACCACCTTGCACGCCAACCGGCAACGGCGCATGGAACGCGAGCTATGGCCGAACCGATCCCCTTTCCCCGCCCCGACGAAGCCGCCGCACGGGCATTGCCCAGCAATGTCGAGGCTGAGGCGGCGTTTCTGGGGGCGGTGCTGATCGACAACCGGGTGATCGAGGAATTGGTTACCCCGCTGCGCCCCGATCATTTCTTCGAGCCGATCCACGCCCGGATCTATGAGCGGATCGGCCAGCTGCTCGATCGCAAGGCAGTGGTCACCCCGGTGACGCTCAGGCCTTATTTCGAGGCCGACGAGGCGCTCAAGGAATTGGGCGGCGCCGGCTATCTGGCGCGGCTGACCGCCGATGGGCAGGGCCTGCTGGCCCCGCGCGAACTGGCCGGGCAGATCTATGACCTGGCCTTGCTGCGCGAACTGGTCGCGGTGGGCCGCAACCTGGTCAATTCGGCGCTCGACACCAGCGAGAGCGTCGAGCCGATGGAGCAGATTTCCGAAGCCGAGGCCGCGCTCTACCGCGTGTCCGAAGGCGCGTCTGTGGGCAACGAGGCAATCACCTTCCGCCAATCGAGCCTGACCGCGATCCAGCAGATCGAAAAGGCGCTCAATTCGGGTGGGCATATTTCGGGGCTGACCACCGGGCTCGACGATCTCAACTACAAGATTGGCGGTTTGCACGATTCGGACCTGGTGATCCTGGCCGGGCGTCCGGCGATGGGCAAAACCTCGCTCGCCACCAACATTGCCTTCAACTGCGCCGAACGCTTCCTGCGCGACATGAAGGACGGGATCGCGCCCGACAAGTCGGTCGGCGCGCCGGTTGCCTTCTTCAGCCTGGAAATGAGCGCCGACCAGCTCGCCACGCGGATCCTGGCCGAACAGGCCGAAATCAGCAGCGAACGCCTGCGCAAGGGCGCGATCAGCCACCAGGATTTCCAGCAGATCTCTTTCGCCAGCCAGCGCCTGGCCGAACTGCCGCTCTACATCGACGATACGCCCGCGCTGTCGATCGCCTCGCTGCGGACCCGCGCGCGGCGCTTGAAGCGGCGGCACAATATCGGGCTGGTGGTGGTCGACTACCTCCAGCTGCTGCAAGGCTCGGGCCGCGCGAGTGACAACCGGGTCAACGAAATCTCGGAAATCAGCCGCGGCCTCAAGACCCTGGCCAAAGAACTGTCGGTCCCGGTCGTCGCGCTCTCGCAGCTCTCCCGCGCGGTCGAAAGCCGCGAGGACAAGCGCCCGCAGCTGTCCGATCTGCGCGAGAGCGGCTCGATCGAGCAGGACGCCGACATGGTCTGGTTCATCTTCCGCGAGGAATACTACCACAGCGCCGCCAAGCCTGATCAGCCGAGCGAAACCAGCTCATCCGACGCGGTCGAGAAATACCGCAAGTGGGAAGAGCGTCACGAAGAGGTGGTGAACAAGGCCACCGTGATCATCGCCAAGCAGCGCCACGGCTCGACCGGAAACGTCTATCTGCACTTCCAGAGCGAATTCACCAAGTTCGGCAACCTGGCCGACGATCGCAAGTTCGGGCGCGGAGACGATGACTGATTCGCACGATAATAACGTGTAAAATCAATATATTATGCGATTTTTTCTTGACTTATCAGAGGCCTGCCCGCTAAGCGCGGATATTCCCTGAATTTCATGAACTGGAGTGCCTGATGGCGCGCGTTACCGTTGAAGATTGTGTCGACAAGATTCCCAACCGTTTCGACCTGGTGTTGATGGCCGCGCAGCGTGCGCGCGAAATCTCCGGCGGTGCGGAAATCACCATCGAGCGTGACCGTGACAAGAACCCCGTCGTCGCGCTGCGCGAAATCGCCGAGCAGACTGTGCACCCGGCCAACCTCAAGGAATCGGTGATCGGCTCGCTCCAGCGGGTGCTGCCCGATGACGATGATGAAGTCGATGATGTCGGCTCGCTCAGCCAGTCGGCCGAAGCGCTGCGGATCACCGCTGCCGCGCCGGTGCGCAATACCTCGCTGGGCGGCGACTACGAAGGCTGAGGCCTGCCGCTACGAAATCAAAGAAGGGCCCGCTTCCCAAGGGGAGGCGGGCCTTTTCGCATCAAGAGCCTGTCCAAATTCCGTTCGCCCCGAGCTAAGTCGAGGGGTCTGGTCCTGGCGCGATCCCTCGACTTCGCTCGGGACGAACGGGTCTAGGGTGAATCTGTTGCGGACCTACTTGCAGGGATACTTCTTGATGAAGAAGTCCCCGATCGCCTGCTTCATCGGCACCTTGGGCCGGACATTGGCCGGATAGGTTCGCAGGAAAGCCAGAAGTTCGTCCGAACTGACCTTCACGCCCTTGGGCGGGCAGCTTGACGGGCGGCCGGCGGCGCGCTCCTGCTTGAGCCGCGCGGTATAGGATTCGCCGGCGGCGCGGCCTTCGGCCTTCAGCACGTTGATATCGCTTGAAAACAGCGCCATCGGCCCCTTGGCCTTGAGCCCATCGGCCTTGGCCAGGAATGTCGAGACAGTCATGTCGCCCGGCGCGGCATAGAGCGCTGTCGGCACGGCCAGAGCCAGTCCCAGCGTCACAAGCATTCTCTTCATCAAGATCTCCCAGACATGTTTGTCCCTGCATGGCTTGACCGCTCGCGCCTTGCAAGACCATGAACGGCACAAACCAGATGGGGAGCTTCGCAGTGACCGGAACCGGAGAAATCATCGGCGATCTGGCCCAGAGCGCGCTGACCGCCCGGGCGGTTGAACCTGCCCACGGCGAGGCGGGTGAGGGCCATTCCCACGAAAGCGCCTGCCTCAATTGCGGCACCTCGCTGCTGGGCAGGCATTGCCACCAGTGCGGTCAGGCCGCGCATGTCCACAAGACGCTGGGCGCGTTCTTTCACGATTTCCTGCACGGGGTGTTTCACTTCGAAGGCAAGATCTGGCGGACCCTGCCGGCTTTGGCGCTGCGCCCGGGGCAGATGACCCGCGAATACATCGATGGCCGCCGCGCCAGCTATGTCAGCCCGATCGCGCTGTTCCTGTTCGCGGTGTTTCTGACTTTCGCGGTGGTCAAGAACGCGCAGATTGTGCCGGTCAGCGTGGTTAACATTGACGTCAACGGCAAGGACATCAAGGGACTTGCGGCGAACAAGGCCGAAGTCGCCCGGCTGGAAAAACAGCGCGATGCGCTCAAGGCCCAGGGCAAGCCGGTCGACGCAATCGAAGGTGAGATCGAAGGGCGCCGGAGCGGCATCGAATCCACCGAAGCGATCCGCGATCCGGCCAAGACCGTGCTCGACGATGCCGCCAAAGACGGCAAGCCGATCGCCCAGAGCAACATTCCCGCGATCGATGCCATGCTCGAGCAGACCCGGAAAAATCCGCAGCTGGCGATCTACAAGCTGCAATCGAACGCCTACAAATTCGCCTGGGCGCTGATCCCGATCTCGGTGCCGTTCATGTGGCTGCTGTTTCCCTTCAGCCGCCGCTTCGGGCTTTACGATCACATTGTCTTCGTCACCTATTCGCTGTGTTTCATGCTGCTGCTGGTATCGCTGCTGACGCTGCTCAGGTGGCTGGGCTTACCGGTTATGGTGGCCGGAATGATCCTGCTTCCGCCGCTGCACATCTACAAGCAGGTCAAATACAGCTACGGCCTGACCCGCTGGGGTGCAGCCTGGCGCACGCTGGCGCTGTGCATCTACGCCTTCCTGGCTTTACTGATGTTCCTGCTGCTGCTGATCGTGATGGGTTAGCCGGCAACCGCCCCCGCAACCTTGCGCCCACCGGCCTTGGGGATCGCCGAGCTTGTCACCGGCGGGATTGCCAGCGCGGCGTTGGGCTTGTCGGGCCGGTCGAGCTTGCCCTTTGCCAGCAGCTCGTTGATCTCATCGCCGCTCAGCGTCTCGAATTCGAGCATGGCCTGGGCGATCAGGTGCAGCTGCTTGATGTTCTTCTTGAGGATCACGGTCGCGCGCTTGTGCGCACCTTCGACCAGGGCGCGGATCTCAGAGTCGATCAGCTTGTTGGTCTCGGCAGAACTCATCGTCCGGGCCGAACCGCCATAGCCGAGATAGCTTTCCTGGGTTTCCTCGTACTGCAAGGGCCCCAATAAGTCCGACATGCCCCATTTGGTTACCATCGCCCGGGCCAGGCGGGTGGCGTACTGGATGTCCGAGCTGGCGCCGGAAGAGACCTTGTCGCGCCCGAAGATCAGCTCTTCGGCGACGCGTCCGCCCATTGCGCAGGCGAGGTCGGCGTGCATCTTGTCGCGGTGGTACGAATAGCGATCGCGTTCGGGCATGTGCATGACCATGCCAAGGGCCCCGCCGCGCGGGATGATCGTCGCCTTGTGGATCGGATCGTGCGCGGGTTCGTGGACGATGACCAGCGCGTGGCCCGCCTCGTGATAGGCGGTCATCTTCTTTTCATCGTCGTCCATCACCATCGAACGGCGTTCGGCGCCCATCAGCACCTTGTCCTTGGCATCCTCGAACTCGCGCATCGCGACCAGCCGCTTGTTGCGGCGCGCGGCCAGCAGCGCAGCCTCGTTGACCAGATTGGCCAGATCTGCGCCCGAAAAGCCAGGCGTGCCGCGGGCGATCGTGCGCGGTTCGACATCGGGGGCCAGCGGCACCTTCTTCATGTGGACCAGCAGGATCTTTTCACGCCCCTCAATATCGGGCAGCGGCACGGTGACCTGGCGATCGAACCGGCCCGGGCGCAGCAGCGCGGGATCGAGCACGTCGGGGCGGTTGGTGGCGGCGATGATGATGATGCCTTCGTTGGCCTCGAACCCGTCCATCTCGACCAGCAGCTGGTTGAGCGTCTGTTCGCGCTCGTCGTTCGAATTGCCCAGGCCGTGGCCGCGATGGCGGCCGACCGCGTCGATTTCGTCGATGAAGACGATGCACGGCGCGTTCTTCTTGGCCTGTTCGAACATGTCGCGGACCCGGCTCGCGCCGACGCCGACGAACATCTCGACGAAGTCCGAACCCGAAATGGTGAAGAACGGCACACCCGCTTCACCCGCGATCGCGCGGGCCAGCAGGGTCTTGCCGGTACCGGGCTGGCCGACCAGCAAAGCCCCCTTGGGGATCTGACCGCCCAGTTTGGAGAAGCGTTGCGGATCCTTGAGGAAATCGACGATCTCCTCCAGTTCCTCGCGCGCTTCGTCGATCCCGGCGACATCGGCAAAGGTCACCCGGCCCTGCTTTTCGGTCAGCATCTTGGCCTTGCTTTTGCCAAAGCCCATCGCGCCGCCCGCGCCGCCGCCCTTCTGCATCTGGCGGATCACAAAGATCGCCAGCCCCAGAAACAGCAACACCGGCAGGATCTGGACCAGCATGACCACGAACAGGCTGCTTTCCTCGGGCGACTTGCCGTCATACTTGACCCCGCTCGATTGCAGCAGTTCGGGCAGGCTGGGATCGTTGGGCAGCGGAATCGTGGTAAAGGCCTTGTCGTCTTTGGTCTTGCCGACGATCCGCGTTTCGCCGACCTGGACCGAAGCGACCTGGCCGGCCTGGACCTTGGCCCGGAATTCGGAATAGGTAATCTGCTGCGCCGCCGCTTCGCCGCGGGTGTTGAACATCGAAACCACCAGCATCAGGGCGAGGAAAACCCCGCCCCAGATCATCAGGTTCTTCATCCAGGGAGTGCCGCTGGGCTGTTCGTCGTTCATCGGGGAAGCGATCCTTTCAGGGGCCTATGTAGGGCGGCGGTACTGAATCGCAAGCTAACGCGGATATCCACGGCTTTGCTAGCAGCGGCTTGCGTGGTTGCGAGGCTGATTGCACAAAGCGCCCAAGGGGAAGATCATGACTGCCACGCCAGCCGCCGACGACCGATTCGCCCACTGGCCGCGCCTGCCCGCGCGGCTGTTGCTGGCCGCATTGGCGCTGATCCTTGTCGCCGCCGCGCTGGTCCCGATCCAGGCCGGCCAGCAGGAGACCAGGACCGTCGGCTTTGTCGAGGCGATCAAGGGCGGCGAAGCGAACCAGCAGGCCCAGCGCCCGCGCGACGACGATCTGGCGCTATACGACCATGTCATCGCGCGGATCGGCAAGGGCGAAAACTACTACGCGGTCGCCGCCGACGAGCACCGCAAGGCCAATTATCCGCTGCGCCCCGGGGTCGCGGTGCGGCTACCGACCCTGGCCTGGCTCAGCCTGTGGCTGGGGGACACCGGACGGGGCGCCGAAGTGATCGTGCCCGGCAGCCTTGGTGCTGCCCTGGTGCTATTGCTCGCAGTGGTCATGGCCTGGTGGAAGCGGCTGGGCGCAGAGCCGGGCGGAGCCCAGTTCCAGCGGATCGGCACCGCGCTGATGTTCATGGGGGCGAGCCTGGGGCTCAACCGCTATTACTTCGTCCTCCACGAATTGTGGGCCGGAATGCTGATCGCCTTGTCGCTGGCCTTGCACCGGCCGGGGCAGAAATGGCTGGCCGCGCTGGTGGTCGCCGGCCTGGCCCTGGCGATCCGCGAGCACGTGCTGCCCTATGTCCTGCTGATGGGCGCGCTGGCGCTGTGGCGGCGCGACTGGAAGGAAGGCGCGGCCTGGGGCGCGCTGGTGGCAATGTTTGGGCTCTACCTCGCCTGGCACCTTGGCCAGGTGGCGCAGCATGTGCTGCCCAGCGATCCGATGGGGCCAAGCTGGCTGGAACTGCGCGGGCTGTCGGGGTGGCTCTCGAACGTGGTGCTGTCCAGCAACATGCGGTTCCTGCCGCACTTCGTGGCCGGGCCGCTGGTCATGCTGATGGTGCTGGGCTGGGCCAGCTGGAAAAGCCCGCTCGGCACCACCGCGACGCTGCTCTACCTTGGCTACGGCCTCGCCTTCATGATCGCGGGTCGGCCCGACAACTTCTACTGGGGCGCGGTGATCGCGCCGGCGATGTTCGTCGGACTGGCCTTTGCGCCGCGGGCGATCGCATCGCTGGCGAAGGCGGCCAAATAATCCTCCCCCAAGGGGGAGGATCAGCTCGTCAATTCTTCGATTTTGTGGTGCGGCACCACTTTCCAGCCGATCACCATCAGCACGAACTGCGCCGCTTCAGCCACCATCGGCTCGAAGAACCCCGGCTGGGTGCCCGAAACCAGCGCGCTGATCGCCCGGCCGCAGAATGCGATCGCGAACAGCGCGGCCGGGACCAGCAGCATATCGCCATTGCGACGCCAGGCTCCGCGCACCATGCAGAACCCGGCAAGCAGGAAGAAGGCGACGAAATCGGCCCGCAGCACCGCGAAGCCCAGCGGCCCGTTGGGCGAAACCCCGAATTGCAGCCCCATCCCGCCCGGATCGTAAAGGAAACTGATTCCCAGCCCCAGGTTGAACATTCCGGCCAGCACGATCAGCGCGGTAACGGCAATTCGCATTTCGGTAACCCTCTCGCTTCACCCCAATTTAGCCACTGTGCCCCAAGGCGGACGCCAAGCAAAGCCTGTTGCGCACAAGGGAATGGCAATGCACAAGCGCGTTACCATGTCTGGTCCAAGGATTCTGCTTGTCGTGGGTGGCGGCATTGCCGCCTACAAGGCCTGCGAGCTAGTCCGCCTGATCCGCAAGGGCGGCGGCGAGGTTTCGTGCGTGCTGACCGAGGGCGGCTCGAAATTCATCACCGCGATGACGCTGGCCGCGCTTAGCGAGAACCCGGTCCATACGACCTTGTGGGACCTCACCAATGAGGTCGAGATGGGGCACATCCAGCTCTCGCGCAGCGCCGATCTGATTGTGGTCTGCCCGGCGACCGCCGATCTGCTCGCCAAGATGGCCCACGGCATTGCCGATGATATGGCCACCACCCTGCTGCTCGCCACCGACAAGCCGGTGCTCGCGGTCCCGGCGATGAATGTCCGGATGTGGGAACACCAGGCAACCCGCGACAACGTCAAGAGCCTGGTCGAGCGCGGGATCCATGTGCTCGATCCCGACGAAGGGCCGATGGCCTGCGGTGAATTCGGTGCCGGACGCCTGCCTGAGCCGGCCGCGGTGTGGAACGCGGTGTGCCAGCTGCTCAACCTTGAAACCATGCTGCTGCCCGCGCCCGAGCCCGAGCTGGACCTTGAGCTGGGCGGGTTGGAAGCGCCCGAACGTGTCGACACCGGGCTGGGCGGGCTTAGTTCCGGGCTGATCCCGCGCGCCACCAAAGGCAGGACGATCGACCTCGACGCGATCGAGCTCGAAGGCGAATACGTCGACTTCGAGCCCGAGCCGCTGCCCGAGGTGCCGCCGGCCGAAGTGCTGCTCGACAGTCCGATCCTTTCGAAGAAAGGCAAGGCCAAGGCCGCCCCGCCAACCGATCCCGAGGCGCTCAACCATCTGGTCAAGGACGATCCCGAAGCCGCGCCCGAATTGCTGCCGGAGGACTTCCTCGCCGATCCGCTGATCGGCCAGCCCGATTTCGCGCCCGACGAAGTCGCCGCGATCGACCCCAACGGCCCGCTCAAGGGCAAGCATGTGCTGATCACCGCCGGGCCGACCCACGAGCCGATCGATCCGGTGCGCTACATTGCCAACCGCAGTTCGGGCAAACAGGGCTTTGCCATCGCCGCCGCCGCCGCGCGGATGGGCGCGCAGGTTACCCTGGTGTCCGGGCCGGTTCACCTTGCGACCCCGCCGGGGGTTGAGCGGATCAATGTCGAGACCGCGCGGCAGATGGCCGAAGCGGTCAAGACCGCGCTGCCCGCCGATGTCGCGATCATGGTCGCGGCGGTGGCCGATTGGCGCTCAACCGACGAGCATGCCGAAAAGATGAAAAAGCGCGGCTCGGCTCCGCCGATGCTGCGGCTGACCGAAAACCCCGATATCCTCGCGATCGTCTCGGTCAGCGACAAGCGGCCCAAGCTGGTGGTCGGCTTTGCCGCCGAAACCGAAAAGGTGCTCGAGCACGCCAAGGAAAAGCGCAAGCGCAAGGGCGCCGACTGGATCGTGGCCAACGATGTCTCGGGCGATGTGATGGGCGGCGATGCCAATCTGGTGCATATCGTCACCGCCAAGACTGTCGAAACGCTTCCGGAAATGGCAAAGGACGACGTCGCCCAAGCGCTCGTCGAAAGGATTGCCGATGCCCTCGTCTCAGGGGAAGCCCAGCCCGCCTGAAGTCCCCGTGCTGGTGCGGCGCCTGCCGCATGGCGAAGGGCTCGATCTGCCAACCTATGCCACTGATGGCGCGGCCGGGATGGATGTGCTGTCGGCCGAAGACGTCACCTTGGCCCCCGGCGCGCGCCATGCGGTGGCCAGCGGTCTGGCCGTCGCGATTCCGCATGGCTACGAGATCCAGGTCCGCCCGCGCTCGGGCCTCGCGCTCAAGCACGGGATCACCGTGCCCAACACCCCCGGCACAATCGACAGCGACTATCGCGGCGAATTGAAGGTGATCCTGATCAACCACGGCACCGTGCCCTTCGAGATCCGCCGCGGCGACCGCGTGGCGCAACTGGTGCTTGCGCCGGTTACGCGGGCGACATGGTTGGCGGTGCATGAACTCGACCAGACCTCGCGCGGTGAGGGCGGGTTTGGGAGTACCGGCGGGGTGATGGCGCTGGAGCGTTAATCCTATTTGGCAGGTGGCGGTTCGGCGGCAGCTGCATTGGCAAGGCTTGAGGTTAGAACGCCCAGGACAATTGCCAGCACGATCACGAATGCCGACATGAGCTGCTTGTCGATACCTTCGCACCAACCGTCGATCAGCGAGACCGGTTGCAGCACCGACCAGCCGACAAATGCGGCTGGCGGAATTAGCGCCCGGACAACGTCGCCTCGCATCCATGCAGTTCCACCGAGCAGCCGTGGGGCAACAAACAGCAAGCTCGACAGAATGACCATGGAAGCGAATAAGACACCGATCTGGGCATCGGAGTGGCCGTCAAATTTGCTCTTGCTGTCGTACAAGAAGTTGATGACCACCGCATGTGCTGCCAGGACTTCTGCTGGAACCAATGCCGATAGGGCATCGACGTAGGTTTTGACCCCTGTTTGCGGATTGTTTGTGCCCTTGTCTGGCTCTGCTGAGAAGCGCTGATTTGTCAGGCTTGCGTATGCCAAGGTGCTCATGCTGAATTCCCCCTGTGTTGTCTCCATAGGTCAATAGATGTTGCGAATGTTGTTTAGTTGAAAGTTCGCCAAGTTACAATGATGAGGGTTGAATGTAGAAGCGGGGCCGGACCTTCCCGGTCCGACCCCGCTATGAAGCTGATACTGCATCAAGTTTTCAATCGCTGTCGAAGCGCTTAGTTCTTCTTCTTCTCCGGTGCTACCGAGATGCGCACCGTTTCGCCGCTGCGGCCGGGGAAGTCGGTGAACATCGCCTCGACCAGGTTGGGAACCAGGTATTGCAGGCGGTTCGACGTGCTGGCGGCTTCGGCGCGGCCTTCGAACAGGCGCTTGCCGTCGCGCTGGTCGATCTTCAGCGAAATGCCGCTGATGAACACGGTGTAGCTTTCATAGCCCTGATCGAAGAACGAATCGTTCCAGCCGTAACCCCAGGCGCCGAACGGGCGATAGGGACGGTAATAGCCGCCCCCATAGCCCCGGCGGCCCCAGCCGTACCACGGGCTCCAGAACGGATCGACATAGCCGGTCGAGCGGATCTTTTCGCGGCCCTTGTCCACCCCATAGTCGAACCGCGCGATCAGATCGGCCTGGGCCGGACTGGCGGCGGGGACATAGCCAAGTGCCTGCATCTTGGCGGTCACAAGACTGGCGTACTGGGCAAATTCAAGGCCGCCGGCGAGTGCCTTGTCCTCTGCCACCACGGCAAAGGTCTGGCCCTGCGGTGCGGGGAGCTGCGCGGAAAAACGCTGGACCTTGGCGTTGAACGGCGTGGCGCAGGCGGCCAGTGCCGCCAGCATCAGCGATGCCACCACGGCCTTGATCAGGCCCATCGGCGTGAAACGGTCTTGCGTCATCGAACCCAAACTCCCTGTTGACCCGCTGGAATTGCGAATCGCAAACGGATCGCGGAAATCCTAAGATTTCTGAAGGCTTGCGCCAAGCCTGCTTAATCGGGCTTGAATGGACAAGTGTTCCTCCCCGGGACGGGGAGGAATTTCAACGCAGCAGGCCCAGCGCCCCGTAAGCCGCTTCCAAGGTCGGCACGGCCAGTTCGCGCGCTTTTGCTCCGCCTTTGCGCAGGATCGCGTCGAGCGCTTGCCTGTCGTGGCGCAAGTCGTTGAAGCGGGCATTGATCGGCGCGAGCTTGTCGACCAGCAGTTCGCCCAGCGCGGGCTTGAACTTGCCAAAGCCCTCGCCGCCGAACTCGCTGAGCACCGCTTCCACAGAAGTCCCGGCCATCGCCGCATAGATGCCGACCAGGTTGGCGGCTTCGGGACGGCCCTCTAGCCCGGCCTTGCCCTGGGGCAGCGGCTCGGGGTCGGTCTTGGCCTTTTTGACCTTCTGCATGATCGTATCGGCGTCGTCGGTCAGGTTGATCCGGCTCATATCCGAAGGATCGCTCTTGCTCATCTTCGCATTGCCGTCGCGCAAGGACATGATCCGGGCGGCTTCGGGCGGGATGGTCGGTTCGGGGAGCGTAAAGACCGGCGCGTCTTCCGGGCAGAAATCGTTGTTGAACTTCTGCGCGATATCGCGCGCCAGCTCCAGATGCTGCTTCTGGTCGTCGCCGACCGGCACGTGGGTGGCCTGGTAGAGCAGCACGTCGGCGGCCTGGAGCACCGGGTAAGTGAAGAGGGCAACCGACTGGCTGTCGCCTTTCTTGCCGGACTTGTCCTTCCACTGGGTCATCCGGTTGAGCCAGCCCATCCGCGCGGTGCCGCTCAGCAGCCATTGCAGCTCGGCATGCTGGGGGACCTGGGCCTGGTTGAACAGCACCGACTTGTCGGGATCGATCCCGCAGGCGACCAGCGCCGCGACCATCTCGCGGCAATTGGCGGCGAGTTCGGCCGGAACATGCGGCTGGCTGAGCGCGTGGAGATCGGCGAGGAAATAGAGCGACAGCCCGCCGCTCGCCGCCACTTCGTCCTGCATCCGCACCCAATTGCGGATCGCCCCCAGGTAATTGCCGAGGTGGAGGTTGCCGGTGGGCTGGATGCCGGAAACGATACGCATGGAACGGTTACTCGGTTGGATTGGATTGGCGGCGGGTCAGCATGCTGACCTTGCTGCGGTCGATCGCCCCGGTGAGCCAGGCCAGCGCGAAATAAACGAATGCACCGGTGCCGACCAGCGCGACAATGCTGCCGACCCGCGCCAAGGCTCTGCCACCGTACCAGGCGGCGCCCAGCGGGACCAGGAAGTGTATCGTAGCGCCCATCGCGGCGGCGGACAGGATAATCCGTCCGATCCGGCCCAGCAGGTCGGGTTCGACCTCGAAATGGCCGCGGCGGTGCAGCACGGCATAAAGCAGCGCGCAATTGGTCCAGGCCGCGATCGATCCGGCCAGCGCCAACCCGGCCACCCCCAGCAGCGGGATCAGTGCAATGTTGAAGGCAATGTTAATCACCATCGAAATCCCGGCGGTATAAACCGGCGTCTTGGTATCCCGCCGAGCGAAGAAGCCGGGGGTCAGCACCTTGACCATGACATAGGCCGGCAGCCCGATCACCAGCATCGCGACCACGGCTGAGGTCGCTGCGACATCGCCCGCGCTGAACTTGCCGCCGTAGTAAAACGCGCTGACCAGCGGCTGGGCAGCGAAGAACAGGCCGACCGCGGACGGGACGGTCAGCAGCAGGCCCAGCTCGATCGCGTTCGATTGCACCCGCTGCGCCCCGCCGGCATCGTCCACCGCGATGAACCGCGACAACGCGGGGAGGATCGCGGTGCCAAGGGCAATGCCGATTATCCCCAGCGGCAGCTGGTTGAGCCGGTCGGCCAGCGCCAGGAACACGAACGAGCCTTCTTCCAGCCGGCCCAAGAAGAACAGGTCGATGAAGCGGCTGATCTGGTAGATCCCCGCCCCGAACACCGCGGGCAGGATCAGCACACCTAGCTGGCGCACGTCGGTGGTCAGCCGCGGGCGGCCAATCGCAAAGCGAAAGCCGGCGCGGCGGGCGTGCCAGTAGAGCCAGGCCATCTGCAGCAGTCCAGCCAGCGTGACCGACCAGGCCAGCGCCAGCGCGATGGCTTCAGGATCGGCTGCGCTGCCGCGCCAGATTGCCAGCGACATCGCCGAAATCATGCACAGGTTGAGCAGCACCGGGGCAAAGGCCACTGCGGCGAAGCGGCTGATCGAATTGAGGATCGCGCCGAACAGCGTCATCACGCTGATCAGCCCCAGGTATGGGAAAGCGATCCGGGCCAGCGCGATCGAAGTGGACGTGGTGCGCCCGCCCTGGCCGAAATCGTCGATCAGCCAGATCGCCCAGGGCATCAGCAGCATCATCAGTGCCGAAAAGATCAGCAACACTGGCACGAATACCGACAGCGTCTCGTTGGCGAAACGTTCGGCACTGGTGTGATCGCGGCTGCCGTCCTGGGCCACGTGCTTGTTGAACAGCGGCACGAAGGCGGCCGAAAAGGCCCCTTCGGCAAACAGCCGGCGGAAGATGTTGGGCAGCTGGAAAGCGATCTGCCAGGCATCGCCCATCGCACTCCCGCCAAGCAGGCGGGACAGCATCATATCACGCACAAAGCCGAATACCCGGCTGATCAGCGTCATTCCGCCGATGATGCCAGTTGATCTCAGCAGGTTCATCGGCTGTTACCCGGCAAGTGCTGGGCCCTTGCTCAGGCCTCGCCCGGCGCGGCTTCGCCTTCGCCCTGCTCCGCCTGGGCCTGAATCTGGGCGACGTAGATGCCATTGAAGTCGATCGGTTCGAGCAGCAGCGGCGGAAAGCCGGCGTCGCGCACCGCGTCCGAGATGACCCGGCGGGCAAAGGGGAACAGCAGGCGCGGGGCTTCGGCGTAAGTGAAGGCGTGTTTGCTGGGATCGTCCAGATTGCGCATCCCGATCAGCCCGCCATAGGACAGCTCGACGATGAACTGGGTCCCGGCCTGGCCCTTCGAGGTGATCGAGATCTTCAGTTCGACCTCGCTGACTTCGCCGCCCGCTTCGGGGATTTCGCGCGCCCCGATGTTGAACTGGACATCGATCTGCGGCGGATCCTGCCACTGGAACGAGGCCGGTGCATTGGGGTTCTCGACCGACAGGTCTTTGATATATTGTGAAATAATTCCTACGGCCGGGCCGGTGTCGGCACCGTTGGGCTGGGGGGCGCCGAGGCCCAGGTCGGTGATGATGCTGCCGTCGTCGGACATGGTCTGGTTGGCTTTCTTGACAGATAATAGGGTTCGGCGCGCGCCTAGCATTGCGGGAAGCGACGGGCAATCGGAAAGGGCTGGACCTGCCGGAAGTGCAAGCATGCCACAACCCGACTGCAAAATCGCACGATTCCACCCGTCCACGCGTTGTTCATTTGTGTTTGATACCTATTTATCGTTAGAACACTGCATTGGCCGCGCTTGGCGGCAGGGACTGGTAAGTTGGACAAGACTGTCGAGATCGTGATCCTGGCTATGGTCGCGGCCTTTTTGGGCCTGCGGCTCTATTCGGTATTGGGCCGCCGCGCCTCGCATGAGGAGCAGCCCCGGTTGGAGCCGAAGGGCGAGGCTGCGCCGCGCGTATCGGTGCCCGATCTGACCGATCGCAGCGGCGGCGGCGGATCGCTGCCACGCCCGCTGGTTCCGGGCGTAACCCCGGTGATCGAACGCGGACTCAAGGAAATCGCAGTTGCCGACAAGGGGTTCGATATTCTTTCGTTCCTCGAAGGGGCCAAGGGTGCCTATGCGATGGTCCTCGAAGCCTTCTGGGGCGGCGACCGCGAGGCGCTGGGCAAGCTGTGCGATAGCGACGTCCAGGGTGCCTTCACTGCCGCAATTGATGCGCGCGAAAAGGCTGGCGAAAAGCTCGACAACCGGCTGGTGCGGATCACCGATGCGGTGATCGTCGCGGCTTCGCTGGAAGCGAAGCTGGCGCGGGTCGCTGTGCGGTTCACCGCCGATATCGCTGCGGTCACCCGCAACGCAGCAGGCGAAGTGATCGCCGGATCGCTGACCGATGCGATCGAGGTGCGCGACCTGTGGACCTTTGCGCGCGCAGTCGATGCCCCGACGCCGGACTGGCTGCTCGACGAAACCGACGAGGCCTGATGCGCGGTTCAGTTGGCAGGCTGGCTGCAATCGCGCCGGTGCTGCTGCTGGCGAGTTGCGTCCGCCTGATCCCTGAGGGCACCTCCACTACCACCGCGCCGCCGCCGCCCGCCAATGCGCTTGCCGCCGGGATCAGCGCCGGGCCTTCGATTGCCAGCCTCAAACTGGGCGGTGCCGATGCGCGCGGCGCGCTCGCCGCTTTCAAGGCCAGCTGCTCACGGCTGGTGAGCCGCAGCGATGCCTCGGGGCTGACCGCTGGGGCGGACTGGAAACCGGCCTGCGAGGCCGCCGCCAGCTGGCCCGCCGGGCAGGCCCCGCGCTTTTTCGAAATCTGGCTGGAAAGTGCCAAGGTGGGCGAGGGCAAGGCCTTCGCCACCGGCTATTTCGAACCCGAGATTGCCGGGGTGCGGGTCCGCCAGCCGGGTTACGACGTGCCGGTCTATGCGCTCCCCAGCGATCTGGTGCGGGCTCAGCCGGGCGAGGCCGAGCCCAACGACAAAGGCGTGCTGCCGCTCGGCCGCTATGACGCCGAAGGCAAGTTCGCGCCCTATTTCGATCGCGCCGGGATCGAGGACGGGGCGCTGATGGGCCGCAAGCTCGAGATTGCCTGGGCCGCCGATCCGGCCGAGCTGTTCTTCCTCCAGGTCCAGGGCTCGGGCCGGCTGCGCGCACCTGACGGCACCGTGATGCGGATCGGCTATGCCGGACAGAACGGCCATCCTTATACCGGAATCGGATCGGTGATGCGCACGCGCGGCCTGCTTGGTAGCGGATCGGGGCTCTATTCCGGCTCGATGCAGGGGATCCTCAAATATATCGCCGACCAGCCCGAGGCCGGCAAAGCGCTGATGCGCGAGAACAAGAGCTATGTCTTCTTCAAGGAGACCGGGATCGACGGACCGTTCGGATCGCTGGGGGTGGCAGTGCGCGCGCGCGACAGCGTGGCGGCCGATCCGGCTTTCGTGCCGCTGGGCGCGCCGGTGTTCCTGACGCTCGATCGCAGTGAAACCAACGGGCTTTGGGTGGCGCAAGATACTGGCGGGGCAATCAAGGGCGCCAACCGGTTCGACACCTTCTGGGGCGCGGGCGACGAGGCCCGGACCATCGCCGGGGGGATGAGCGCGCGCGGCCAGGCGCTGCTGCTGCTGCCTAAAGGCACCGTCCAGCGCCTCACGGCCAAGTAAGCCATGCGCAGCCGCAAGCTCAGCCGCGAGGAAGCACAACTGTGGGCGCAGGTGGCGCGCACGGTGAAGCCGATTGCGCGCCGCATTCCTCCCCGGGACGGGGAGGGGGACCGCCGCGAAGCGGGGGTGGAGGGGTACGCGAGAGTGGTCCCGACACCTCAGGATCACTCGCGCGTTACCCCCCACCCAGCGGCCCCAGGTGCCCCCCCCCCGCCCCGGGGGGGAAACCCCCCCCCCCCCCCCCCCCCGCGCGCCCCCCCGGGGGGCACCCAGCGCGCCCGCGC
>JANPMA010000169.1:0-3144 GCA_031422595.1 Novosphingobium sp.
ACAGGCTCAGCCTGAGCGGGTTTGAGAGGTCCCTTTGTTCCCGCTCAGGCTGAGCCTGTCGAAGCCCCTTGCGGACTACCCCTTCGCTTTCGCCCTAAGCCCCGAAATCGTCGCTCCGCCGGCACTCAGCTGCTCAGGATCGATCAGCAGGTGCAATAGGCGCAAGCCCTTGCGGAGGTTCGCTTCAGCCAGTGCGGCCTCGAACTGCTGGGTGGTCTCGACGCGCGCCGACCAGCCGCCATAGGCCACCGCCAGCGCGGCAAAATCCGGATTGTGCAGGTCGGTACCCGAAACCCGGCCCGGGAACTCACGCTCCTGGTGCATCCGGATCGTGCCGTAAGTGCCGTTGTCGACCAGCACCACCAGCAGATCACAGCCATATTGCACTGCGGTGGCCAGTTCCTGCCCGTTCATCAGGAAATCGCCGTCGCCCGCCAGCGCGATCACGGTGCGTTCGGGATGACGCAGCGCGGCGGCGACCGCGGCGGGGACACCATAGCCCATTGCGCCAGCAGTGGGAGCGAGCTGGGTCGGGAAGCCATTGTAGTGCCAATAGCGATGCCACCAGCCCGAGAAATTGCCCGCACCGTTGCAGATGATGCTGTCATCGGGCAGCGTAGCGCGCATTGCGGTGACGCAGGCGGCCATGTCGAGCGGGTAGGGGGCGGGCTGGGCAGTGGTCCAGTCGAGCCACTGGGCGTGGGCTTCATCCCCGGCGTCGAAAGGGATTACATCGTCATCCCACAGATCGGCGGCTTCGGCGAATTCGGCCATGTCGGCGCAAATCGCCAGATCGGCGTGGTAGACCCGGCCCAATTCGTTGGGGTCCGGATGGATGTGGACCAGCAGCTGGCCGGGATGCTCGGGGGTGATCAGCGTGTAGCCGTCGGTGGTCGCCTCGCCCAGCCGCGCGCCCACCGCGATCACCAGATCGGCGGCCTTGATCCGCTGGGTCAGCTTGGGATTGGGGCCATAGCCCAGGTTCCCGGCCCAGACCTTGCTGGCGTTCGAGATTGCATCCTGGCGGCGGAAGGCTCCGGCCACCGGCAGGCCGATCCGTTCGGCAAAGCTGGTGAAATGCGCGCGAGCCTTGGCGTGCCAGCCGGCCCCGCCGATGATCGCGACCGGGGATGCGGCATCGGCGATCATCTGCATCAGCACGCCCAGCGCATCGGGACAGACCGGCTGGGCCGGGCGCGCCACGGCCGGGCGGGGGGCAAGGCCGCTGACCTGCTCGAGCAGCATGTCTTCGGGCAATGCGATCACCACCGGGCCGGGGCGTCCGGCCTGGGCAACATTCCAGGCCCGCGCGACGTATTCGGGGATCCGCTTCGGATCGTCGATCCGCAAGACCAGTTTGGCGAGTGGTGCGAACATCTGCCCGAAGTCGACTTCCTGAAAGCCCTCGCGGTCTTTCATGCCGCGATCGACATCGCCGATGAACAGCAGCATGGCTTGCGAATCCTGCATCGCCACGTGAACGCCGATCGAGGCATTGGTCGCGCCGGGGCCGCGGGTGACGAAGCAGACGCCGGGTCGCCCGGTCATTGCCCCATCGGCGCAGGCCATGAACGCCGCGCCGCCTTCCTGGCGGCACACCACGGTCTGGACTTCGGGCGAATCGTGCAGCGCATCGAGCACCGCGAGGAAGCTTTCGCCGGGCACCGTGAAAATCCGGTCAGCGCCCTGGGCGATCAGGCAATCGACGAGCAGCCGCCCGCCGTTGATGGTCTTGGTCTGGGTCATTACGGGGCCTTAGCGAGGCGCGGACGGTGGGGCAACGTGGCTGTGGTTCTTCACCACTGGAATGGTTACTGTCCCACCTTGGGAAAGTGGCCGTTAACCGTGAATTTCCGGCTGGTGCGATGGTTGAGAAGTTCTTAACCGAGGCTCCATGAGAAGATCGCTAGTCCTTACCGATGAACAGGCCCGCCACCCATTCCTGGCCAGCCTTCCCCCCCACGTCCGGCTGGGCACGCAGCCTGTGGCAGTCGCCCGGTCGCGCTCTTCATGGAGCCGTGACCTGCGCGATTTCCTGGCCGCCTATTGCGCCTGCTTCATCGCGGTCAGCCTTTACATAGCCTAAGCGGCTCGCTCCGCGGCGACCAGCTGGCGCGCGAGTTGCGCGGCATAGAGGCACATCACCGCGCTGAGCAGCAACTGGTAGACGATCGGAACGCCCGCCAGGCTCAGGCCAAGCGCGAGCAGCGATCCGACCACCATCGCGCCGGAGTTGACGATGTTGTTCGCCGCGATCGTGCGCGAGGTCTGCGACTTGTCGACGAAAGTGGTGAGGAACGCATAGAGCGGCACCACGAACATCCCGCCAGCGATGGCGATGCCCAGCAGGCACAGCAGCAGCGGCACGGCCAGCGGCTCGGCCAGGAACTGGCTGACATCGAGCAACTGCCCCTGGATACTGGGCGCCCACTGGCGGCAAACCATGAAGAAGCCGACCACGAACAGCCCCATCGCGAGGACCGATCCGGGCGAATAACGCGCTGAAACCGTGCCCTTGAGCAGCGCATTGACCGACATCGAGCCCACCGCGACGCCGATCGAGAATACCACCAGGAACAAGCTGGCCACCTCCTTGCTGGCGGCCAAAACGTTTTTGGCCAGCGGGCCGAACTGGATGAACAGCACCGCACCGATGGTCCAGAAAAAGCTGATCGCCATGATCGCGAGGAACACCCGCCGGTCGTGCATGGTGTTGCGGACCAGTGCGATGGAGGAGCGGACCGGATTGAAGTCGAGCGGTTCGGCAGCGATCTCGGGCGGGGCAGGGGGCACTTGCCGGCCGGTCAGATAGCCGACGATGGCAGTCACCAAGACGGCCAGCGCAGCCCATTCGACCTCGATCCAGCCCGCCAGGATGGTTCCGGCCAGAATGGCGATATAGGTGCCGGCTTCGACCAGCCCGGTGCCGGCGAGCACTTCCTCAGGCTTCAGATGCTGCGGCAGGATGGCATATTTGATCGGGCCGAAGAAGGTCGAATGGACCCCCATGGCGAACAGCGCGACCAGCATCAGCGGGATCGCCACGCTTTCGATGGCTTGGCTCTGCCAGGCGAGCACCAGACCCGCGCCGCCGACCAGCATGATCAGGATTTCGCAGAACTTGACCACGCGGATGATCTTGGC
>JANPMA010000170.1:0-16601 GCA_031422595.1 Novosphingobium sp.
GACGAACATCTTGGCCTGATCGTCGGCTGCGAACCGTCCGCTCAGCGTGACCCGCTGCCCGATCGCGCAGTTGGGCACGCGGATCTTCAGCGCATAGGTGACGTGTCCGTTGGGGAAGACGTCGTTGCGCGTGGTCGAGGCGCTTGGCTGGAGCCATTTGGCCGGGGCCAGCGCGGTAGTCCAGGCACTGTGCGGAGCGATAGCACCCGGCACCATCAGTGGCGAAGTGTTCGTCGGCGAATTGACCGGGCCGATCACGCTCGATACCCGCCACGGTGCCGTGCCGGTGCTGATGTTGGCGGCACCGCTTTCCTGCCCGAGGCACCTGCAGCAGCTGATCGTCACCACGCCAGTGGCACCGGGGGGCGGCACTGGCGGCGAGGATGATCCCCAGCGCAGCGCGCCGGGTCTTGGTGGAAATGGACATCACTTGGTTCCTTTCGGGTTCGGTCCGGAAACTTGATGCGGACGGGAAAGGTCGTGCGGGGGCAGTCGGCGGTCCAATATGGCGGTGTGAGAAAGGTCACTTTTCGCCGGAGAAATTTTCATTCATGTTTGAACCCTCTGGTAGCGATCAACGACCAGTCTCCGCCGGACGGCAATCCTGCTGGTCCGGCACCATTGTGCACACATGGAAAGGACTGCTGACATGACAGCAACGAAGAAAAAGCTGGGGGCCGCGTTGGGCGCCCTGGCGTTGATGATCGGGGCGATTCCCGCCACGGTCGGGACGGCTTCGGCCTACGAGAACCCGAAAGGCGGGCAGCACTTTGATTATGGTCGTCCTGGTTCCATCGCCATCTTCGCCGCGGTGCTCGCTGCGCTGGCAGTGGCGTTTTTCGCCGTAAAGGCGAACGATAAGCCCGCCAGTCCCTAAGCCGGATTCCTGGCGAAGCCGGGAAGGGCGGTGCGGTTTACCGTGCCGCCCCAACCCCTGCTGCAGCGGCGCTATTTCTTGGGCAGTCGGAACAGCCCTGCACCGTAGATAGGATCTACGCCCTTGACCCCAAGATCCTGCGCCAGCGCGGCGAGGCCGGTCCGCATCCCCGCCGGGTTGCGCCCGCCGTTGCAGCCGTGGAACCGCAGCAGCGCGCCCGAAACCACCGCGGTAGCGAAGCTGGTGCCCGAAACGGCGCGGCGCCCGCCGGGGACCGCGGCGTTCATATCAACCCCCCAGGCGGCAAGATCGATCTCCGGCCCCTTGCTGGCATAGGCATAGGCGCGCTTCTTGCCGTCGATCGCGGTGACCGCGATGCTGCTGGCGAGCCGTGCCGGGAACAACACCGGGCCGCCGTTGCCGTTGCCGGCAGCCGCAACAACGCAAGTCCCGCCGCTCTCGAACTTGGCGAGCAGCCGGGTCAGCGCTTCGTCGTTGCGGTTCGCTCCAAACGAAAGGTTGACCACTTGCGGGCGCAGCTTGATCCCGGCGTTCATCGCCTGGGCCAGGAAGCGGGTCTGCGAAAGCCATGACTTTTCGCTTGCCGCCGAGAACGCGGCAAGGCTGACCAGGTTGGCGCCGCGCGCCACCCCGCTGAACGGTCCGGTGCCAACCATGATCTCGGCGATCGCGGTACCATGGGGGGAGGGATCGGCGGCGATCCCAAACAATTGCTGGCTGGCCTGCGCACCCTTCAGCGCTGGGTTGGCCAGATCGATCGCGCTGTCGATCAGCACGATGGTGCCGCTGACCCGGACCTTTTCGCCGATCACCAGCGAGTGCAGCGCCAGTCCTTTGTCGCGGCTGGTCCCGCCGAGGACCTGGAACTGGTGGTTGGGCTGCGACCATTCGACCCCGCGTTGGCTGGCCAGCCGCGCGACCGCCGCCTCGACCGTATCGGGTGCGGCGACCCGGAAGGTGACCATCGTGACGCCGAGTTCGTCGAGCGGTTCGCGCGCGATCACCTGCACCCGCGCCGCGCGGGCGACCCGCGTCGGGTCCGCGCCGTTGATAAAGGCGAGAGCTTCGCCGGAGACATAATCGGGGATCGCCTGGTCCTGCATCTGCAAAGGCGGCCCGGTCAGTGGCGGCTCCTTGACCTTCTTGCCGCCGAGCGAAAGCGAGAGGCCGATGCCGGGGAACCCGCCGCGATCGCCAGTGGGGCGCGGCTGATCGACTGGGCCGCCCCTCGGGATGGGCCCGGCCTGTGCCAGCAATGGCCCGGCCAGGAGCAGCAAGAGCAGCCCAACGCGCCTCATGCAGCAGGCTCCGCGCTCGCCACCAGGGCTGAAGCCTTGAGCCGCGCGATCATCGCCGCCAGCTCGGCGCCCTGCTTGCCGGTCTTGACCGTGAGTACCCCGAAATCGCCGCTCTTGGCGATGGCGAGGCCCTCGGTATCGAGCAAAGCGGCAACCTCTGCCCACTTCGCTCCGTCGGCCAGCTCGAGCTGCACACCGCCTGCCACGGGGCGATCCTCACAGGGGCCTGAGGCAAGCTGGAAATTCTCATCCCGCAATTGCCCGATGACATCGTTCTTTCCGGCAATGACCACGCCTTGCAGTGGCAGCGCCGCCGCCATCGAAAGCGCGATAGCCGGGTGCCAGCGGCTCGGATTAAGGAAGCCCAACGCTGCGGCAAGGCCGCTGGATGCTCGGGCTGGGGTTGGCGTTGGAGATGGGCGTGGGGTTGGAGCTGGTGCCGCTTCGCGCTTGGTCTCAAGCCGCGGGTGCAGGGCCGCATTGCGCGCTTCGGCCCCGGCCTCGCTCGCAGCAAGTTCGGCCTGGACCCCGGCGACCAACTTGGCCTGAATTCGCCGCTCCTGCTCCAGCGCCGCGCGCAATGATGCCGAATCGGCCAAAGCCAAATCCAGGCGCTGGCGCTCGGCAGGCTCGATCGAGCCGTTGACGTAAAACGGCAGCAGCCGCTCAAGGTCGGCATAATCGTCGCGCTCTATCATGATTCGGTCCTTTGAGGCGCGTGGAGCGCGGTTTCGGTGAGCCAGCCCAGCGCCGAACGGCTGGGAAGGAAGAAATAGCCACCGGCCATGGTGGTAACGAAGCTCTTGAGGCCATCCAGGCGCACCGGCCCGGCAACAGTCGGGATCGTAAAGACGCGCGCGTCGATTGGTGTGCCATCGGGATCGAGCGGGTCGTTTCCGGCAATCGGATCCGGTTCGGCGTTGAGCCCGTGGAACGCCGGGGCATTGGCCCAGAACTGCTGGACGAACTCAAACTGCCGCTCGATGTCAGCGCAGACACTAGCGAAGAGGAGGCCCTTCTCGCCGGTTTCGGGCCGGGTGTAGGCCCGGCCGCGGCGAAGCAGGCGATGGCGGTTGGAAATCGCTTGTTCGGCCACATCGCCCGGCGCTTTCGAATCGCGCGGATTGCTGCGGCGGATGTGCGCGCCAAACGGACAGGCGAGGCCCTGCGGATCGTCGGTGCCATAGGCGAAATCGTTCTCGCGTTCGGCCCCGGGCTGGATTGCGTCAGCGGCAACTTGCACCGGGTTGCCGATCAGCGGTCGGCCATCGGGCCAGCGGCCCATCAGCTTGGCCTTGACCCAGTCGGCATCGGCCCGCTGGCCGGTGAGCTTGTAGAGCTCACCCAGCCCCCCGGCGTTAAGCCGCACACCGGAATCGGCGCAGAAATGCTCAAACCCTTCGACATCTTGCCGCAGTTCACGCAGCACCAGATAGGTGCCGTTGCGGCCCAGATCGCGCGGGCCCTCGCTCAGCGCCTTCTCGCCGAAGTCGGGATAGCGCGAGAGGTCTGCCTCGAGCGGCGGCGGCAGCGCACCTGCCATATCGGCCTCGCGCGGCAGCAAGGGTGACGGCGGGTAGAAGCCTGGGCCATTGCGATAGCCCAGGATGAACTCGCCGGGCTCGATCTGGTCACGTTCGGGCACGCCGCGCAGGCTTCGGGTGGTACCCTTGATCACCGGCTGCGAGATTCCGTCACGGTAGCCGAAATGTTCGAAGTCGGCCTTGGCGGGATCAGCGAAGGCGGGGGCGCAGTCGGTGGCGGACAGCACCGAGCCGCCGTGGTTGGCGAGCAGCAATTCGTGCACCTGCCGCGCCCGCGTCAATTCTTCTGGGCTGGCAGCGAAGACCATCAGCACGGCTTGGGTGGCGGAGGCGTCGCGCGGATCGTCCTGCCAGCGCCAATTGCCGGGAGCGTTCGCGCCAAAGTCGCCGTTGATCTTGGCGCGCGCGGCCATGCCCATCCGGTAGGCGTAAGGGAAGGCTTCAAGCAGCGTGCCCTCGGCCGAGTTGGGCGCCTCAAACCGCGCCATCCCGGCCCCAGACAAGCCGAAGAATACTGCCTGCCGGGCCGAGGCCATCGCATCGCGCTGCACCCCATCGCCAGTTGGAACCGGCTCGGCTGGGCCAACCGCATCGTCGCCGGTCAAGGGCCGGTCGCCAAAGGCCACGCCCAGCGAATGGGCCAGGGCATATTCGGGCGGGCGGCCTGCCGGGCGCGGCACCCGGATGAGCACTCCGGCTTCAACCAGCGCGGCGATATCGCCTGCACCGCCAAGCCCGGCTTGCATCGGTTTTCCGCGCAGCCAGCTGAGCCATTCGCCCAGCGCCTCTCCCGCCGGTGGCAAGCGCAGCGCAAGTACGGCCGAATAGGGCAGCCGCTTCATTCCCCGGAAGACCAGCGCTTGCACTTCGTCGCTTTCGATCCGGTTGGCCATCCGCGGCATCGAGCCGAAGCAGCGCAGCCACTCCTCGCAGTCGCTCGGGCTGCGCGCCAGCCCCGCCCCGGCGTGGATCAACGCGTTGCCTCGAATCAGATCAGTGGTGAGCTCGGGGAAGCGCGAATACCAGAACGGCACAACTTGCTGCACCGTCCGTACCCAGCGCTTGAAGGCGTCGCCATCCTGTGCCCCCTGCCCGATCAGGAAACGGGTGCGCGGAAAGCCCTGCCAGTTGCTCCACGAGGCCGACTGGCCCTGTCGTGCGCGGGTGATGAAATCCTCAAGGTAGCTTTCCCAGCTGCCATCGAAGTTCGAATAGAAGCAGACCTTGTTGGTCCCCGGTAGCCGCCACCAGCGGGCATAGTGGATAGTCCCCATGTTGATCACGAAGCCGGGGCGGAAGCCGTAGACGATCACCATCTTGATCCCCCACAGCGCAAAGGCATGAACAAAGGCCCGGAACCAGCCAGGCTTCATTGTCCCAACAGCGAGGATGTGATTGTGCGCGTGGCCTGGCGGGTTCTCCTGAGCTAGGAAAGTGCGGAGCTGGTCGAGCGGGGCCTGACTGGTGTCTGGAATGTCGCTGGTTTCGGCGCTGCGCAGGCGGATCAGAAAGGCAGTGATGAGCAAAGTGGCGATCAATGCGGTGGCAAGCACCGCTTTGGTCAGCGTGGCAAGCAACCCCCACGCCAGCGGCCCGCTCGCGCTCGGCCAGAACAGCGCCGCGAAGATCGCCGCCATGGCCAGCAGCGGCCACAGCACGATCCGCCCGTCGCGCCCGGTCAGGAAGCGCACGAAGGCCTTGCCGTGACTCTCTTTCCGGTAGGTCGAGAGCTTGAGCCGCGCGGCGTCGGTCATCAGGCTGACGGCATCAAAGCCCTGTTCGCGGGCCTCGTCAATCAGCGCGTTCTGCGCCGGGCTGGCCTCAGCCTTGAGGCCCGGATCGCCGCGCAGGATCCGCCGCAGGTGCGCCATCGCCAGGGTCGGGTGGCTGCCGCGTGCGGTTTCGCTGGCGACGTAATCGCGCAAGACCCGGTCGGCGAAGTCGGCAAACTTGGCTTGGCGTTCAACTTCGCGAACCGCGAATTCGCCCAGTCCGTTATAGTTCAGCCCGTTCGCGCCCCACGGCTTGCCGTGAAGTTCCACGACGTGGTCGGTCAGGAAAGCGGTGAGGTCGGCGTACGCAGCAAACCCAGCATGGGCGAAGACCGGGCGGAGCAGCGCTTCGGCCTGTGCAGCGATAGCAGCCAGCGCCGTTTCAGGCGTGCCATCGACGCTCAGCTCAAAGGTAATGTGCAGCGCCTTATCCGAGTGGATTGTCGCAAGCGAACCGAAGTGGACTACGCCAGTGGCATCGAGCGCCGCGCGAATTCCAGCGCCCGCCGGATTGCCGAGCGCGGCGATGGTCTTGTCGACCGCATATTTGGTCGCGCCATCGCTGACCTCGGCGATGACCAGGAACATCGACTGTGTGCTTGCCGGGGTCTGCCAGGTCACGGTCAGGTGACGCGGAAAGGGTCCGGTGCGGCGGAGCTTGCCCGCAGCCCCCTTCGCTCGCGCCAGCCCTTCGCAGCGCAGCAACGCGGTGAACAGCGCGGATATCTGCTCGACCGCGAGGTGCTCGCCAAGGCAGTAGTGCGGACCGACACCGAACAGCAGGTCTGGCTGCCACAGCGATCCGTCAGGATTGGTCCGGTCGATCCGGAACTCGCCTGGCAGATCGACCGCGCGCGGATCACGCAGCGCCGACATGGTCGAGACAAGCAGCGTCGTCCCGGCCTTGATCGTCCGAAGCCGGCGACCGACCGCCAACGTGGTATCGCGCGGTACATAGCGCCATTGCCCAGGGGCAAGCGCCGGGTTGAGCCGCCCGGCCTCGCGGACGATCAGTCGCATGGTGACGCGGTCGTTGGCTGTCGCGGCCGCGCGCGCCTTGGCCATGGCAGCGGGACGCTTCAGCAGCTCCATCAGCATATTGCTGGCCGCCAGTGTATTGGTGGGCACGAAGCCGACCGCCAGCCCCATCAGCATCGCGCCAATTTCTGTGTCGGTCAAACGCTCCTCAGCCTGGATCAACACCAGCCGCTCGATCAGGGTCCCGGCATCGGCATCGACCAGCCCGCTCCGGTGCCTCCGTTGGGTCCGAGCCAGAGCATCGCTCAGCACCAGCCCCAGTCGCCGCTTGGCATTCATCGCCAGCTTGCGGATCTCGGGCTTGCCGTAGGGATCGCCGAACAGAAAGGCCGAAAGCGCCATGGTCCAGTCGCCGAAAGCGTCGATATCATCGCAGGCCAACCCGAAGAAGCGCAGGCAGATTTCGGAGGGGACCCGCTTGATCAGGTCCGCGACCACGTCGATCTGCCCGGCGCTGTTGGCGAGCAAGGCCGAACCGAATTCGAGCGACATGGCCGCGATCCGGTCTCCGTCCGCGCGCCTGAACACCCCGTGCAGTATCCGATTGAGCCGGTCGTGCTCCGGCCCTTCGAGCCCGAGCATGAAAGTCCCACCGTCACCCAGTTCGGCCATCTCGGGGCCGAACGGTACCTCGAAATCCTGGGGGCGCAGCAGGATTTCGCGGACCTGCTCGGCGCGGGTGACATGGAGAAGTCCGGCGAGCGGCAGCAGCGGCATGAAGCGGCGCGAGAAGGCATAGAGCGGGGCCAGCAGGTCACCCGCGCCACCGAGCCGCGCGGCGAGACCCTTGGCGGCGAGCACTTCAAAATCGAAAGGCTCAAGCCGCTCGGGTTCATTCTGCGCGGCCTGCGCCGCTGCGATTGCGGCGTAGTACTTGGTCTTGGTCATTCGCGGTCCTTTCGCGCGATCAGTCGTTGCCGGAGGCCAGCCAGTTCATCCCGTCGCGCAAAAATTGCTGCATTTCCGCGTTCATAAAATCGAGCCAGTCGAGCCGATCGATCGCAAAGTCGGGTTTTAGCCGGAGCAGCTCGGCATGCGCGCGCCCGGCTTCTTCGATTCGCCCAAGCCGGACCAGCGCGTTGATCCGCACCACATGGATCAGCCAATACCCTGGCCGCCGCGCCAGCGCGTGCTCGGCGTGAGACAGAGCCTGTTCGAAGTGGCCACAATAAAGATTGGCACGGGCCAGCTCGCCGAGTGTGAACCACATGTCCTGATCGTTTGGACTGAGTTGCAGCGCACGCTCGTGCACGACTATGGCAGCTTCATGTTCGCCGGTCAGGTGGAGGACGCAGCCGAGTTGGACATGCGCCTGGACCAGGCTGGGGTTGAGCTCAATCGCCTGATGGAGCAGAGCTTTGGCGCGCTCCGGCTGACGCATCCAGGTCTCGGCAGTTCCGGCCAGCATATAGCCGCGGGCATCGTCATAGTCGGCGATGATCGCGCGCTGGGCAAGCGCCCGGACCGCCTGAAACTCTTCGCGAGAGCCGCGCGTAGCCCACAGCGACCACAACCGCACCCAAGCCACCTGGACAAGTGCTTCGGATGAACTGGGATCGAGTGCCAACGCCTGTTCGAAACAGGCCTGGGCTTGCGCGGCATCCTCGCGGGTCCAGCGATTGAGGTACCAGCGCCCGCGCCAGAGCAACTCGCGAACGTTGCGGTTGCTTTCCGGCACGGCAAGTGCACGGCGCTGCTCGGCCACGTCAATGCGGAAATCGAGGCTGGAGGTCAGTCCAGCGAGGAGCTGTGCAACGGCCTCTCCGGCGAGTTCGTCGGGCAATTCGATCCGATTGCTCCATAACGTCTCGCCGTTGTCCGCATCGCATAAGGCTGCTGCGAGGATGCGTCCGGAGGTGCTGTTGCGCAGCTGCCCGTCGAGCACATAGCGGGCACCGAGCAACCGCCCGGCGGTGCGGACGTCGCGCTCGCCCGGATCGAGGGCAAAACTTGAGCTGCGCGCAATCACCGGCAACCAGCGCAGTCGCGAGAGCCGATCGATCAAGTCCTCCGCCAAGCCTTCCGCCAAGAGGTCGTTTGCCGGATCGCCAGTGGCGTTATGGAAGGGCAGCACGGCAAAAGCTGGCCGGCCAGCGAAATCCGCTGGGGATGCTAGTGCAGCTGCAGGCGCGGCGATCGCCGCTGTGCTCGCGGTCTGCCGCGCCGCACTGCGCGCGCGCTCTTCACGAAGCCAATCCTCGAAGCCGTCTTCGCCCGCAATGTCGAGACCTTCGAGAAACTCGCCTGCACCACTTGCATCGAACCCGCGGGCGTCGATCTCAACCTGTTCAAGATCGAGCCAGACGCGGCCATGATCGGCATGGATCAGTTCGCCAGCTGGCCGGTTGATTGCTTTCTTCAGGTTTGACAGTTCACGCCGCAGACTGGCCTGCGCTTGTTCAGCGCCGCGCGATCCCCACAGCCGGTCCTGCAGCCAGGCTCGCGTCCGCTCGCCCGCTCCAGCGACGGCAAGCATCGCCAGCAAGGCCTGCCCGCGCTTGCTGGTTACGGCAATGCGCCGCCCGTCTGTGCCATCGAGCCGAAACGGCCCCAGCAGCCAGAGCCTGAAACCCGGCTTTGTTTGCCCCATGCGCTTGCGACCCCTCCTTCTTCGTCTGCAGCCTAGCCGCTGCTGGCGGAATTTCACGCATTATTTCACGCTCTTGGGACGCTGGCGGAACGCTGGGGCGATGCGGCCTGCCTAGGTCAGGGGCATGGAACCAGCGCTCAACTCCCATCAACAGTTTTTCGATCGCGTCCTGGGCGAGTTCGAAGCCGGGCATGCCGGCGAAGCGGTGCTCATGCTCTCGGGCATGCTTGATGCTTCGCTGGACCGGGGCGAAGGCCTGGCCGAGCTGCGCAGCGCCTTTACAGCCCATCCGCTCTCTACCTTGTGCCGGCATGCAGCGAAGTCCGGCAACCGCCTGGGCGACGCAGTTTCGCGGCTCGGTTTCGCACGGGGGCTGGCAGCGCGAAGCGAGCTGGGGGGGCAGGCGATCGAACGCGCCTGGCAAGCCGGCAAGCAGATCCTGCTGCTCGACTGCGGCGAGCGCGGCGAGCTGGCACGGTTGCAGGCTCTTCCGCTTGACAATGTTGCGCTCGAACATGGCGATCCGGCGCAGTTCGCGCTGCTTGCTAGCCGCCATGCCTTCGCGGCCCCCGAGCCCGGGCACCGCTTTGATCTGATCCTGGCCACGGGCTGGGCCGACCGTTGCCGGTCTGCGGACTTGTCCGACCGCACCAGCCGGATCGCCGGGCGGCTCGCTCATGGGGGGCGCCTGCTGCTCTCGGCCTTTGTGCCGGGGCATCTCGGCTGTGGCTGGCAGTCGGTCTGCATGGGCCGGGACCTGCATTGCCACGACGAAGACGGGCTTGCCGCAGCCGCTTCGGCAGCGGGTCTCTCCATCACCCAATTTCGCGACAGCAGCTCCAGCCTGATCTGGGCCGAGTTGCGCAGAGCCGGGGCAACCAGCCCCGCAAGGAGGCAGCCATGAGCACGATTGCGACCGAACTCACGAGCATTGCCAAAGGCGATCGCGCCGCCTTTGACCGGCTTTACCGCGCCCAGCGCCGCCCGCTTCTGGGCTATGCCTTGGGTCTCCTCGCCGGGGATCGCGCGGCCGCCGAGGACGCGGTTGACGAGTGTTTTGTCGATGTGTGGCAACAAGCCGGACGCTTCACTGGTCAGGGCAGCGCGCAGGGTTGGCTGCGGCGGATCGTGCGCAACAAGGCGATCGACTGGCTTCGCAAGAACGGTTCGGCGCGCTTTGCGGAATGGTCCGCGGCCGACGATGATCGCCCTGACGAAGGCCCTGATGCCGAGCAGCTGCTGATAGCCGCCAATTCGGGCGATTGGCTCCGCTGCGCGCTGAGCAAACTAAGCCTCGAGCAGCGCGAAGCAGTGCTCCTGTGCTATTTCGAGGAACGCCCTCTGGCCGAAATTGCCGCGCTTCAGGCCTGCCCCGAAGGCACAGTGAAGACCCGGCTGTTCCACGCCCGGCTCAACCTGCGTTCGCTGTTGGCTGAACCGGCACTGGCGCTGTGATCGAGCAAGGTAGCCGCCGGTGGGGGGCGCTACGCTAGACAGGCTTGCTATCCCTAATGCGACGGCTTTGGGCCCAGACTGATCGGTCTGGCGTATCTCGATTGAAGCGTGGGTGCTGTCAGTCCAATCGTAGCGTGTCTCCGATTGGCGCGATGCTCCCCGAACGATGCTGCATCATGCGACTAGCGACTGCCACTCGGCCAGTGCGGCCGAGGGGGTCTGCTACGAGGTCTGACGACCAACGAGGTGGTGATCGCTTCCACCGATCCATGTCGCTTCAGCGCCTGTTTGATGCAGGCTAACGCTGCCCGCTTGTCGCGGGTCTTGGTCACGTAACTCTCGAGAATCTTGCCCTCCTGGTCGACTGTACGCCAGAGGTAGGCATCTCGCCGCCGACCATCACGTACCTCTCGTCGAGGAGCCAGTATCAGTGCCGGAACCCCGTCATCCGCGCCACCCGCTGGCGACGAATGTCGGATGCGAACAGCGGCTAGAAGCGGTTCCACCATTGGCGTAGTGTCACATGGCTGATATCAATACCGCGTTCAAACGGCAAATCCTCGCCGTTCCGCAGCTACAGCGCGGAGTGCATATGCATCATCACCACCAGGCAGATCACTGCGAGCGACGAGTTGGAATAGCGAAACGGACCGACAGGTTTGCGAGGACGGGGCATCGCACAGACCCACCCGCTCACCCTCGCCATCGTCAGTTGGTGCGGTTGCTCTGATAGAGCCGTGCTTAGTGTTGATCGACCAGCTAAAATCCGCCCATGCGCACGGCGCACCACCTTCACAAACAATGAATAGACGGCAGCTTTCGACGAGCCGATTTGTGCTCGGAACGACCGGAATGTGAAGAGTCAAGCCAAGCCCGCATCCCCGTTTTTGTCTGCTCCGCGAGACTTGCGGCCCGACGCTTCTAGATTTTCAGCGCTTTCTGGCGAAGCCGGCGCTGGTGCCGTTGCCTCGGAGAGTAAACCACCAACGCCACTACCAGCCATACCCGGGATGGCTGCGCGGTTGGATTTTGCTACCTGGCCAGCCCCCGGCCCTAAGGACGAAGCCGATTGCTGATAGCGACGGGATATGCGAACCCCGATGTGCAGAGTGCTCGCTGGCGGTACATTCCAAGTTGACTTTTCAACTAGCGAACTGAATATGTTCCACTGCAATGGGAGAGACAGATGACCAACGCCAGCCAGCCAGAAGGCGAACGCAGAGCCTGAATCGAACCCGAAATCCGCTCGATTGCCATTGAAGAAACGAATATTTTTCCAAACGTTTGCGGAGACGAAAGCCGCTTCCCGGACTGTACGCGATCATAGCTCCGGCTCGCGCCACCAAACCAGGAATTCGGCGGCAATTGCCGTCACTTGCAGCTTGAACGGATCGGCATTTGCCGGATCGCTCAGGCTGATTTGCAGCCACTGCAAATCCAGCCATTCGTCGGCTCCCGCCGCACGCCAGACAGGCAGGCGTTGCACTGCATCGCCTGCCTGTCTGTGCAACCGCTGGTGATAATCGGGAGAAAAGGCCATTCCTTTGGGCCGCAGCCTGATTGAATCAGGCAGTCGGCCTTTCAAGAGATTTCTGGCCATCGCGCGATCCAACCCGCCTTCGTCCAGGAAAGTAGCTGGCCAAGAGGCGGCCAGTTCCAGCAAACGGGTATCGCGAAGCGGATAATCCCAACGGATCCGGCTTCCCGCCATCGCGGTTGACCCCAGCAGGCATTTCTCCATGCCTGCAACATGGCCCAACTGATCACTGGCGCTGCGGTGACGGTCTTGAATTTCCGGCGCCGGCAGGCCCCCGGTTATGCTCTCCGGAAGCGATGCAAGGCGGTCTTGGCTCAGCGCAACATGGAAATCCCCGGCAGGGTCGATCCAGCGCTGCGGCGGAAACAGCAGGCTCCGGATCGCACGAAGCCACTTGCCAATGCCGGGCTGCTGGCCCGGAAAAAACCGGTAACCGGTTATCGACAATTCACCAAAACAACCGTCGAACACAGTTGTCAGGCCTCGATCCTGCGCCTGGCCGGCCAGCGCGGCATAGAGATAATGGCGGACGGAAAGTGATGGCCCGTTCGCATCGGCGAAATCCGACGCGCGTGGCCGGTATATCGAGGGCAAGGGCTGGGGTACGACCTTGTCCATTGCCATGCCCAGATGATCGGCGACGATCTGCGCGAATTTCGTCTCGTCCGCCAGCCCGCTGCCGGGTGCGGCGGCAGAGCACAGCAGTGGCACCCTATTGGGATCTTGGCATTCCTCCGCGATCAGCCAGGCAACGATTGATGAATCAAGTCCGCCGCTGATCAGGCTGCCCGGCGCCGGACTGCGCGCGAGCCGCTGTTTCATCGCCCGCCGCAACAGGGCTTCAGCCTCGGCCAAGGCATCGGCCGAACTCCCGGTGAAACGTGGCGGGACTGCAAGAGGCACTGCCTTGCGGGTCGCAATGCCGTCGGCCGAGATCCTGATGCAGGTCCCCTGTTCAACCTGTTTGACGTCGCGAAGGATCGTTCAATTGCCGCTGTGCCGGCGCAGTTGGGCGCGCCCGAGAGCAAACAGCATTCCTTCCGCATCAAGCCGATCATCGATCCAGGGAAGCCGGGACAGCAGGCGCAAGTCAGGCGCGATCGCGACATGGTTTCCGACAGCGGCATAAAGCAGCGGATCGCGGCAACCGCGGGCCGTTGCCAAAGTCAGCAGCCGGGCTTCGCTTTGCCACCAGGCGAACGACCACTCGCCTGTCATCTTTACCGGAGCATCATCTCCGAACCGGCGCAATGCCGCACAAGCGATCCGGGCCGGCGGCGTAGCGGGCGCCAAACCCAGCAGTGCGGCCAGATCTTCCCGCTCGTCCAGATAGCCGGCAAATACGGCAATATCCGCGCCGTCTCGGTCGATGGAAATGGCGACAGGCTCGGTATTGTCAACGCCAGTCAGGTTCAGACAATCGGGATCCGGCCCCAGCCCTAGGAGCGCGCGATTCCCGGCATCGATCGGTCCGCGATCAAGGCGGAAAATGCCGTAGATGCCATTCCTCAAGCCATTGCTCCGTCGATAGACCAGCCTGCGAGATCAAGCCGAGGCGCGCCGCGTTGAGTGGGGGTTACGCGATGATCCAAGCGGCGGTCGACAACAAACGGCATGATATCACCGGCACGCGCGGCGATGGACACCACTTCCCGACGCCGGTTTGTCGAAGCCCTTGCCGAACCGTCACATGGACCGTGGAGCCTCGCAGGGATCAAAGCCGGCTGGCGCCAGCAAGCGACCCGCCTAGCGATCGGCTTGACCCCAAATTCGGGCGTTCACTTCAGAGCGCCTGCGCCCAGGGCTATCGCGCCGGTGATGCCGGCCAGATCGCCCAGCGCCGGGGTGACGATGTAGCTTTCGAGGCCGGGGTCAAGCGCGGGTGCCTTGAGGTAACCGGCGATCCGCGCTTCGGTGGCCCGGCGCAACGCCTCGATCAGGCCGGGTGTCTTCATCACACCACCGCCGAAGACCATCCGTTCAGGCATGTGCAACATCACAAGGTTCACCGCCAGCTGCGCCAGGTAACCGGCGATCAGATCCAGCTTCTCCGGGTCTGGTAGCAGGTCTGACAGGCTTGCCCCCCAGCGCGCCTTGATCGCCGGACCGGCCGCCAGACCTTCGAGGCAATGGCCGTGAAACGGGCACGTGCCGGCAAACGGATCGCGCGCGGGATCGCGGGCGATCGGGATATGCCCGCCTTCATAGTGCGAAAAGCCAATCAGCGGCCGGCCCTGGCCAACCACCCCGCAGCCGACTCCGGTTCCCACTGTGGCATAGGCCAGCGAAGCGCAGCCTTGTCCGGCACCCTTGGCCCATTCGCCCAGCGCCGCGCCGTTGACATCGGTATCGACTACAATCGGCACGCCAAACTGGGCGAGGACATCATGATAGCGTGCGCCCGACCAACCGGGCTTGGTGGTGGTGGTGATTGTGCCATAGGACGGTGAACGCGGATCGATGTCGATCGGACCAAAGCTGGCCACACCGAAAGCGCCGATCCCACCGTGCCGCGTCGCCGCTTGTCGGAAGAATTCCGCGACGTCGGGAAAGCAGGCATCCGGTGTGCGCGTGGCTATTCGCGCCTGCTCCAGGATCGTGCCGTCAACCTTTGCCAAAGCCAGCACGAATTTGGTCCCGCCCGCTTCGATCGCTCCGATCAATTGGTGTTGCATCCTGGCCCGGGTCCTTCCTGTCTGGTCACCAAAGCTAGCCCGCTTGCCGGCCGAAGCAAGGCTGCGCTTGCCTGATCGCGAAAAAGGCCTGAAAGCTGGAAATCTGGCAAGCGGAACCCGATTGATGACTGAAGGCAAGTTCCAGCGTATCCCCTACCTGATCGTCTATGACGAAGAGAGCGCGTTCAAGGACACCTATGCCGGCCAGATCGGCAAAGTGGTGGTCGAGGGGATGCAGCTGAAACCCGATGTGCCGTCGGACAGCGTGGTGATCTTCTCGCACCCGATCGGCGGCGGGTCTTGGCTGCCCTTGGTTTCCAACCTGGCCCGGATGGGGGTGCACACGATCTATTGCAACACCCGCTATCGCGGCAACGATACTGCCTTGATCATGGAACGCGCGGTGATGGATTTCGGTGCGTGCATCCGCCACGCCAAGGACAAGCTTGGCTATGCCAAGGTCTACCTCGGCGGCTGGTCGGGCGGCGGGGCGCAGAGCCTGTTCTATCAGGCCGAGGCGCAGGACCCGCGCGTCACCCATACCCCGGCGGGCGACCCTTACGACCTGACCGCGGCCAATTTCATTCCCGCCGATGGCGTGCTGCTGCTCGCCGCGCACCTCTCGCGCAACCTGACGCTGACCGAGTGGATGGACGCCTCAATCGAGGATGAAAGCCGCCCGTTCGAGCGCAACCCGAGGTGGAACCTCTACGCCCCGGACGGACCCAAGCCGCCCTACTCCGCCGATTTCGTGGCTGAATACCGCGCGCGCCAGATCGCCCGCAACCGCCGGATCACCATGTGGGTGCAGGACGAACTGGCAGCGCTGAAGCGCGCCGGGCTGGAGCATCACGAACGCTGCTTCACCGTACAAGGTACCATGGCCGACCCGCGCTGGCTCGATCCTGCGGTTGATCCCAACGACCGGCCGCCGAACCATTGCATGTTGGGCGATCCCTTCGTGGTCAACGACGGGCCGGTGGGCCTCGCTCGGTTCACCACCTTGCGTTCGTGGCTGTCGCAGTGGTCGTATGACCTTTCGAACGGCGATGGGCTCAAATGTGCGGCGCGGATAAGCACGCCGATGCTGGTGATCGAAAACAGCGCCGACGATGCCTGCACCCCCAGCCACGCCGCGCGGCTGATGGCGGCGGCTGACAAGTGCGCGATCGATCAGCACGTGATCAGGGGTGCGAACCATTATTACTTCGGCCAGGCGCCGCAACTGAACGAAGCCGCGACCCTGGTGCGCGACTGGGTGGCAGCGCAGTGACCCGCAGCATCGAACTGGTCGAAGTCGGCCCGCGTGACGGGCTGCAGAACGAGAGCCTGTTGGTTTCGACCGCCGACAAGGTCGAGCTGATCCGCCGCTGCATCGCCGCGGGAGCAAGGCGGATCGAGGTCGCCAGCTTCGTCAACCCGCACAAGGTGCCGCAGATGGCCGATGCCGAGGCGGTGGTCGACATGCTGGGCGCGGCCCACGGCGTGACCCGGATCGGACTGGTGCTCAACCTGCGCGGGGCCGAGCGGGCACTGGCCTGCGGGATCGATCAGCTGGGCGCGGTCGCGGTCGCCTCGGACAGCTTCGGGATCCGCAATCAGGGGCAGACTTCGGCGCAGTCGGTCGAGGAAGCGGGGCGGATCGTGGCCCTCGCCCGCGCCGCCGGGCGCAGCGCACAAGTGACGATCGCCACCGCCTTTGGTTGCCCGTTTCAGGGCGCAGTCGATCCCGCGCATGTGGTGGAAATGGCGCTCACGCTCGCCAAAGCCAGCCCGGTGGAGATCGCACTGGCC
>JANPMA010000171.1:0-20563 GCA_031422595.1 Novosphingobium sp.
CCCCCCCCCGGGCGAGGGGTCCGTACGCCCCAGGCCCACTCGCACGTGCCCCTCCACCATCCTGCGGATGGTCCCCCTCCCCGTACCGGGGAGGAATTTCCAGCGCATTATCCCACCCGCTGCAGTTCACATCGACCGACAGCACCCGCACCCCATGCTCACGCGCATCGCGGACAATCTGCGCCGGCGCATAGAACCCCATCGGCTGCGAATTGAGCAAGGCCGCCGCGAAAGCCGCCGGGTAGTGGCATTTGAGCCAGGACGAGACGTAAACCAGCAGCGCAAAACTGGCCGCGTGGCTTTCGGGGAAGCCGTATTCGCCGAAGCCCTTGATCTGGTTGAAACAGCGCATCGCAAAGTCCGGATCGTACCCGCGCGCGACCATCCGGCCGACCATCAGCTCTTCCAGTTCCTCCAGGTTGCCGCGGCTGCGGAAGGTGGCCATCGCCTTCCTCAGCTGGTTGGCTTCGCGCGAGGAAAACTTCGCCGCATCGAGCGCGATCTTCATCGCCTGTTCCTGGAAAATCGGCACCCCCAGCGTGCGGCCAAGGATCGAGGTCAGCTCATCCGGAGGGCCGAAGCGGGGACCGGGCGCGGGGATTTCCACCCGCTCCGCCCCGCGTCGACGTTTGAGGAAGGGGTGGACCATGTCGCCCTGGATCGGCCCGGGGCGGACGATCGCGACTTCGATCACCAGGTCGTAAAAGCAGCGCGGGCGCAGCCGCGGCAGCATGTTCATCTGCGCCCGGCTCTCGACCTGGAACACGCCGAGCGAATCCCCTTGGCACAGCATGTCGTAGACCGCCGGATCCTCGCGCGGGACCGCGGCGAGCGTCAGGTCCTTGCCGTGATGTTCGCTGAGCAGGTCGAGGCACTTTCGGATGCAGGTCAGCATGCCCAGCGCCAGCACATCGACTTTCAGGATCCCCAGCGCGTCGATATCGTCCTTGTCCCATTCGATGAAACTGCGATCGGGCATCGCACCGTTGCCGATCGGGACGGTCTCGGTCAGCGCATTTTCGGTCAAAATGAACCCGCCGACATGCTGCGAAAGGTGGCGGGGCATGCCGATCAGCTGTTCGGTCAGCTTGAGTACCCGTTGAAGGTATGGTTGGTGACTGTCGAGCCCCGTCTCGGTGTCAATGTGGTGCTCCTTGATCGAGCGCCCATGACCGCCCCACACCGTCTTGGCGAGCGCGCTCGTTACGTCCTCGGAAAGGCCCATCACCTTGCCCACCTCACGGATCGCCATCCGCGGCCGGTAGTGGATCACCGTCGCGCAAAGGCCTGCATGGTGGCGGCCATACCGCTGATATATATGCTGAATTACCTCCTCACGGCGTTCATGCTCGAAATCGACATCGATATCGGGCGGCTCGTCACGATCTTCGGAGATGAACCGTTCGAACAGCAGGGCATGCTCGACCGGGTTGACCGAGGTGATCCCCAGGCAAAAACAGACCGCTGAATTGGCCGCCGATCCGCGTCCCTGGCACAGGATCGGCGGTTGACGACTGCGAGCGAAATCAACCACTTCCTTGATGGTCAGAAAGTATTGTGCGAGCTCTTTCTTGGCGATCAGCGCCAGTTCCTTAGCCAGCGTTTCGGCCACTTCGTGCGGAGTCCCCTGCGGGTAATGCTGCGCCGCCCCCTCCCAGGTCAGCCGGTCAAGGTATTGCTGTGCGTCCAGCCCATCGGGATAGGTTTGGAGCGGGTATTCATAGCGCAGCTCCTCCAGGCTGAACCGGCACGAATCCGCCAATTCCCGCGCCGCGACCAAGGCATGCGGCCAGTCCGCAAACAACCGCGCCATCTCTTCCGGCCCCTTCAGATGCCGCTCGGCATTGGGCTGGAGCAGATGCCCGGCTGCCGCCACCGTGGTCTTATGCCGGATCGCGGTCATCACATCGTGCAGCGGGCGGCGGTGCGGAGCATGATAAAGCGGCAGATTTGTCGCAAGAATTTCAAGACCATACTCGCGTGCCAAAGCATCCAGCCGGGCGATCCGGGCGAGATCGTCGCCCCGGTAGAGATAGGCTGCAGCAAGGTGCCGCAGTGTGGGGAATGCGCGGGTCAGGTGCGGGAGAAGATCGGAAAACGGGGCGGTTAGCAGACTCCCCTCCCGCTTGCGGGAGGGGTTGGGGGTGGGTGAGTCAGCCGCTTCAACTTCGTCCAGCGGAACTGGCCCACCCCTAACCCCTCCCGCAAGCGGGAGGGGGACCACATTGCTCTCCACCGCAATCGCCAGCTCGGCATCCAGATTGTCGGGCGGGACCAGCACCAGGTGGACGCCCTCGCTGTGCTCCGCCAGCATGCCCAGAGAGATGTCGCAGGCCCCCTTGTCCTGCCATTCGCCATCAAGCTTGCCCATCCGTCCGGCCGAAATCAGCCGGCACAGGCGGCCATAAGCGGCGCGGTCGGCTGGGTAGGCGAGGAAGGTCAGCCCCTCGGCGGTCTCGATCCGGCAGCCGATTACCGGGCGCAGTTTCAGTGCCTTGGCCTCGCTGTGCAGCCGCACTACGCCGGCCATGGTATTGGCGTCGGCAATCCCCAACGCATCATAGCCGAGCGCGCGGGCCTGGCAGGCCAGGTCCACCGCATCCGAGGCCCCGCGCAGGAACGAGAAGCAGCTGGCCAGCCCCAGCTCGACGAAAGGTGCGCGCGGTGGCTCGCTGTCCGGCACATCGCGCACCCGGCGGCGCTCGGGGGTTAGCGGGCTTTCAGGCATGGAGCCCCTGCAGGTACCATTCGGGCAAGCCTCCGCGCCCGTCCGCCGCATGGCCGTGGCGGTAGATCCAGTAGCGCCGCCCCTCGCCATCCTCGACCCGGTAGTAATCGCGCAGCCGCGCCCCGCCGCGCTCGCGCCACCATTCGGGCGCGATCCGTTCGGGACCTTCGGCGCGCAACACTTCGTGGACCTGTCCGCGCCAGCTGAACCGGCGCGGCAGGCCGTCGGGGTGCGCGTGGATCACCGCGATCGGCTCGGCCCGGTCGAGCAGCTTGAGCGGGCGGGTGTGAAACACCAGGCTTTCCTGCCGCTCCTTGCCCAATTCGAGCGGCGCGACCCAGCGCTGGGCGCGTTCGGGCCAGTGGCTGGCGACCAGTTCGGGGCGGCGCACCGCCTCTGCCCCCAGCCGCACGCTCAACCGGTCAATGCAGGCGGCCAGGCTGGTGCCGTGGACCTCGGCAGCGGCTTCAAGGTCGCGCTGGCTGAGCGCCAGGGGCTCACACCAGGGGGCGGCCATCCGCGCCAGCTCGATCCCGAACCCGGCGTCGAGATCGTCCAGCTTGGCCGCGAACAGGCGGACCAGATGCGCCGCCTCACGGCTCGCCTCGGCCAGTTCGAGCTTCCTCACCAGCACTTCGCCATCGACTTTCCACAAAGCCAGCTCCAGCCGCCGCGCACCCTGCCCTTGCCGTTCGAGCAGGCGGACCAGATCGGCGGCGAGGTCACCCACCACCCGGTCGAGCAGACTGCGGTGGCGGATCGGTTCGACCAGGCGGCGCTGGACCAGCGGCATGGGCTTGGCCAGCACCGGTAGCAAGGGCTCAGGCACCCGGCCAGTGAGCTGGTCGAGCCGCACCAGCGGGTTGGCGGCCGGCGCGCGCACCGTGCGGAACCGCCGCGCCAGCGCATCGCGCGCCACGCCCGAAAGCTCGCCCACGCGTTTCAGCCCGAGCCGCCGCAGCACCAGCTGGGTGGCGGGATCGAGCCGCAGCGCGGCGACCGGCAGTTCGTTCAGACTATCGCCGGGATGATGGATCGCCTGCTCCGGTCCATAATGCGACAACGCCCAGGCCGCCCCGGCGGTGGGCGCGAGCGCCAGCCGCACGGTGAGGCCGCGCGCGGAGAGGCGCTGGGCGGCATCGGCCAGCAACGCGCACTCGCCGCCCAGCAGGTGCGCTACCCCGGTCACATCGACAAGCAGCCCATCGGGCGGATCGAGCGCCGACCATGGCCCCCAGCGCTGCGCCCACAGCGCCAGGCGTTCCAGGAAAGCCAGATCGCCCGCCGGATCGCCTGGAGCCACTTCAAGCTCAGGACAGACCGCGCGGGCATCGGTCAGCATCGCGCCCACCCGCACGCCCTGTTCGCGCGCGGCCAAATTGGGCGCGGCAATCCGCAGCCCCTGCGCCACTTCGCTGACCAGCGCAAAAGGAGCGTCCAGCCTCCCCCTCCTCTTCAGAGGAGGGGGAGCGAGACTTGGTTCGGCATAGCCGGGCCTAGTCGCAGCGGGGTGGTGCTTCGCCCCACGCGCCTGCGGCGCCACCACCCCCAACCCCTCCTCTGAAGAGGAGGGGGGAAGCACAGATGATGCTTCAGCCAGCTGCCAGCGATCAATCGCCAGCGCCGCGCACCAGATCGACAGGATGCGCCTGTTCGTACTGGGGCTCAGCGACGATGAGAGCTTGTCCGTCATCGCTCAAAATCCATTCCCCGGGAGGATGCGCCCGGGCGCGAAACAGCTCGCCCCGCCAGGTCGGCGTACCGGGCGCGGCGGGGTTCCAGCGCGGCGGAGCCGAAGGCGCAGGCCTGACCTGCCAGCGCATCCGCGCCGAGGAGAGGTCGCGCTCGGCATCGAGCCGCACCAGCCACAGCGGCACGCCGTGCTTTTCCGCGACCAGACTGAGCCGGCGCGAGGCGGTGAGGCCCAGCGCCCTGGGATTGCCGGCCAACTCCCCCAGCACAAAAGCCAGCTCGCGGCAGCGCAGCCCCTCTTCCAACGCGAACAGCGCGTCCTCCGCCTTATCAGCCGCGACATGGATCAGCCGCGCACGCAGCATCGGCGGCAGGCCGGGACGATAGGGCCGACCCGAGCGGCGCAGCGCCGCCTTGTCCTGCACCCACAGGAACGCTCGCTCGTCACCCCGCGACTGGTCGAGCGCCAGCGCCAGCGCCAGCGCCGCCCCGCTGGCATCGCGACTGGCGGCGAACAGTTCGGAATGTCGCACAGGCTCCTCCCCGGGACGGGGAGGTGGCAGCCGGAACGGCTGGCGGAGGGGGCTATCGGCCGCACGCTTACCTTGGCCGGGGCGCTTGGACGATAGCCCTCTCCACCATGCTGCGGATGGTCCCCCTCCCCGTACCGGGGAGGATTTCAGGCCTGTATGCTTCATTCGGGAATCACTCCAATGTTCTATTTATGTTCTCATTGGTGATGATTTGCAATTCCCCTTTCGTACAGTCCCAAGAAAAAGGGCCGCTCCCTCGCCGGGAGCGGCCCTCATATCAATCGGTAACCGGAAACTAGCGGTCGTCAGGATCGTCGATACCCGGCATGTGCGGCTCAAGGTCGTCGATCTCGCTTTCGTGGACTTCGAACAACCCGCGTCCCAGATGGCTATTGCCGCGACTGTAACCAAAGTAGACCAGAAGCCCGATCGCCGTCCAGATCGGCAAGACCAGCATGGCCGATGTCGGCAGGTTGAAGAACAGGAACAGACAGCCCGCGATGGTCAACGGACCGATAATCACCAGCCCGGGCACCCGGAACACCCGGTGCCGTTTGGGATCGCTCTTGCGCAACATCATCACCGAGACAGCCACCGCGACGAATGCATAAAGCGTACCAGCATTGGCTATATCAGCGAGTTGGCCAACCGGCAGGAACGCCGCGGCCACAGCTACAATCGCTCCAGTAACCGCGGTGACTACATAAGGCGTCTTCCATTTCGGATGCACTTCCGAAAGCTTGTCTGGCAGCAGTCCGTCGCGCGCCATGACGAAAGCGATCCGGGTCTGACCATACAGCAGGATCAAAATCACCGAAGGCAGCGCGATGATCGCAGCATAACCCAGCGCATTGCCAATCCCGCTAAAGCCGATCACTCGCAAAACGTGGGCCAGCGCCTCTTTCGAGCAGACCAGCGCCTCGGAATGCACCGCCATCGCGCATTGCCGCGCAAGTTCTTCCGATCCCGCCGGGAACGGCACGCCGTTCGGCCCCATGATCGGCTGTCCGCCAATCGTGCCAATCGCCCCAGCAGCGACCAGGATGTAGAACACCGTGCAGAACAGCAGGCTACCGACCAGCCCAATCGGCACGTTGCGCTGAGGATTCTTGGTTTCCTCGGCTGCGGTTGAAACCGCATCGAACCCGACATAGGCAAAGAAGATGGTCGCCGCCGCACCAACCGCACCCAGTCCGCTGCCGAAGCCGCCGAACACCCCGGCGGGCAGGAACGGGTTGAAGTTGGCCGCATCAATCCGCGGCAAAGTCAATACCAGGAAGGCGGTGAGGGCGACCAGCTTGATCGCCACGAGGATCGCGTTGACCCGTGCGCTTTCGTTGGTGCCGATCATCAGCAGCCAGGTGACAAGCAGCGCAATAATCATTGCCGGCAGGTTGATAAAGCCGCCCGGTGCACCCCCCAGGGCCAAAGGCCCGGCAGTGAGATAGGGCGGCAAAACTATCCCGAATGTCTCATTGAGGATCGTCCCAGAGAAAAATCCGGACCACCCGACCGACACTGCAGATGCGGCAATCGCGTATTCAAGCACCAAGGCCCAGCCAACTGTCCAGGCGATAAATTCGCCCATTGTTGCGTAACTGTAAGTGTAGGCGGACCCGGCAACCGGCACCATCGCGGCGATTTCAGCGTAACACAGCGCTGCGACGATGCAGACCGCACCGGCAATCACAAAGGCGAGCATCAATCCCGGACCGGCCTTTTGAGCGCCTGCTGCAGTCAGCACGAAGATCCCGGTGCCGATGATGCAGCCGATTCCGAACAGCATCAGCTGGAACGCCCCCAACGAGCGGTGCAGCGATTTCTTTTCGGCGGTTGCCAGAATGGCGTCGAGTGATTTCACGCGACCGAACATGCATATCCCCTAATCTTGCGGCCCTGCACATCAGCGCGGGCCCTGCGTTTTTCCCTGGCGCGGAAGCTAGCGGCACGGCCCCCGATGGCAAGCCTTAACTGCCGCCCTTCCCCAGATTGCGCCAAGCGGCTAAAGCCCGCGCATGTCTACCACATTCCAGCTCGATACGGCGACCAGCCGCGCGCATCCCACCCCGGCTCCGCTGCGGCGGCTGTCGATCCCCGCGATCCGCCAGCGCAAGGTCGATGGCGTCACCGCCGAACCGATCGTGATGCTGACCGCCTATACCGCGCGCCAGGCACAATTGCTGGACCAGCACTGCGACCTGATCCTGTGCGGGGATTCGCTCGGTCAGGTGATCTATGGCCTGCCGACCAGCCTGCAGGTGACGGTCGAGATGATGGTGGCTCACGGCGCGGCGGTGGTTCGCGGTTCGTATCATGCGGCGGTGGTGGTCGACCTGCCGTTCGGTTCCTATGAAGCCTCACCCGAGCAGGCCTTCGCCACTGCCTCGCGGATCATGGTCGAGACCGGGGCCAGCGCGGTCAAGCTGGAGGGCGGCGCGGTGATGGCCGAAACCGTCGCATTCCTGAGCGCGCGGGGGATCCCGGTGATGGGCCATGTCGGGCTGACCCCGCAGGCGGTCAACACTTTGGGCGGCTATAACGCGCGCGGGCGCAGCGAGATTGAGGCGCAGAAGATCGTCTCCGATGCGCAAGCCATTGATCAGGCAGGAGCTTTTGCGATCGTGATCGAGGGTGTGGTCGAACCGATCGCGATCGAGGCGACCAAGGCGATTGGCTGCCCTTCGATCGGGATCGGCGCCTCGGCCCAGTGCGATGGGCAGGTACTGGTGACCGAGGACATGATGGGCATGTTCGAGCGCGTGCCGCGGTTCGTGAAGCGTTATGGCGAGATTGCCGGGCTGATTTCATCAGCGGCGGGTCAGTATGCCGAAGAGGTGCGGAACCGCAGTTTTCCGGGGACCGAGCAGACCTACCAGCCTAAGTAGATCGCAACCTTGCGGCGATCGGGGCGGCGAGGACCAGCTGAACCAGGTGGTAGAGCAGGATCGGCAGCAGGATCACGCCTGCCGCTGCCGGGGGGAACAACACGGCTGCCAGCGGGGCACCCATCGCGATGCTTTTTTGTGCACCCGCAAACAGGAAAGTGATGCGATTGGGGCGATCGAGCCGTAACATGCCGCCCACCAGCCATGCACCAAGGTGGCCGAGCAATAGCACACCAGCGCTACCAAGCAGCAACCACAGCCACCCCGCAGCGTCCACCCGCGTCCAGAAGCGTTGTTCGACCGCGCCCGAGAAGGCGACATAGACCGCGATCGCGATCGAGGCGCGGTCCATGCCTGTCACCAGCGAGCGGTGGTCCTTGACCCAGCCCCCCAGCCAGCCCTGCGCAACCTGGCCGAGGATGAAGGGCACCAGCAGGATGCCGACTACCTTGACCAGTCCATCGGCATGGAATGTCGCCTCGCCGCCGCCGGCCAGCAGCGAGAACAGCGGCGCGGTGATGAACACGCCCAGCAGGTTGAGCAAGGCGGCGGCGACCACCGAGCTGGCGACGTTCCCGCCCGCCAGCGAGCTATAGGCGGTGGCCGATTGCACGGTCGAGGGCAGGCAGCCCAGATAGAGGAACCCCAGCGCCAGCAAAGGCGGCATCCAGCCCTGCCCGCCTTGCCAGACCAACCACCCGGCCATGGCCATCACCCCGTAGCACCACAGCACCAGCGGCCAGAGCAGCCGGTGGTTGCCGATCCCCTCCATCACCTCGTGTCGGGGCAGCCGCACGCCGTTGAGGAAGAACAGCAGGAACACCGCCGCGTTCGAGACGATCTGCGCGGCGCCGCGCCATTCCCCCTGCACCGGCAGCACCAAGGCCAGCGCGATCGCGGCCAGCAGCAGCTGCACCATCGGGTCGATGCGGCTCAGCAAGTCAGCGCCCCGCCAGCCTAACCGGCGGCGCGGGGGTAGCCGAGAAGCGCGGCGCGGGGGCCGGCTGCACCATCCCGCCATCTTCCACGAAAGTGCTGCGGGCCACATTGTGCGCATGCTGCGGCGCTTCCTTGAGGCTCAGCACCGGGGCGAAGCAGATGTCGGTGCCGTCCATGATCGAGCACCACTCATCGCGGGTTTTGGTCAGCACCAGCGCGGTCATGCGATCCTTCAATTCGTCCCACTTCATCGGGTTCATCTGCTGGGCGAAATCGGGATCGCCAGCCATCCCAGTCTTCTCCAGCAGCAGGGCATAGAATTGCGGCTCGATCGAACCCAAGGAAATCCACTTGCCGTCGCTGGTCTCATAGGTGTCGTAAAAATGAGCGCCGCTATCAAGCAAGTTGACCCCGCGTTCGTCGCGCCACTGGCCATTGCCGAGGAACGTATAGGTCATCGCCGAAAGGATCGCCGCGCCATCGACCATCGCGCAGTCGACCACCTGCCCCTGCCCGCCCGAGCGCGCGTGCAGAACGCCAGCGACCACCCCGAAAGCCAACATCATCCCGCCGCCGCCGAAATCGCCCACCGCATTGACCGGGAAACTGGGCTTCTCACCCTTGCGGCCATAGGAATGGAGCGCGCCTGAAAGCGCTATATAGTTGATGTCGTGCCCGGCCAGCGGCGCCATCGGCCCGTCCTGGCCCCAGCCGGTCATCCGCCCGATCACCAGCTTGGGATTGATCGCCAGCAGCACGTCGGGCCCGATCCCCATCCGCTCGATCACGCCGGGGCGATAGCCTTCGATCAGCGCGTCGGCGTGCTTGACCAGCTCCTTGAGCTGCGCGATCGCAGCCGGGTCCTTGAGGTCCAGCTCGATCCGTTCGCGGCTGCGGTTGAGGATGTCGCGATTGCCGCCATCGCCGAACCGGCCGCTGGTGCCCGGCCGCTCGACCCGGATCACCCGTGCGCCATGGTCAGCCAGCATCATCCCGCAGAACGGCCCGGGCCCGATCCCGGCCAGCTCGATAACGGTCACACCCTGCAGCACCCCGGCCATTGCATCCTCCGAATTTAATCGCGCGATGAAATCGCGCGATGAAATTGCTATTGGGCAAGCTCCGGGTGCTTGTCGAGGGGTTACTTCAGCTTCTTGCGGGCTTCGACGAGCAGCGGGTTGTCACCCCCGATTCGGCGCGCGGCATCCAGCAATTGGCGGGCCTGCCCCGCATCCTTGCCCGCCTCGGCCAGGGCCATGCCGTAAGCCTGATTGGTCAGTGCACTGGCCGGCTGCAAGAGCCAGGCGCGCCGTGCGCTGTCACTTGCGGCCTTGGCATCACCGCCGCGTAGTTGCGCGAAGCTCAGATCGCACAGCAGCCGCCAATCGCGGGCGCCGCCATGCAAGACCAGGTTTTCCAGCAAGGCCCGCGCTTCAGACCAGTCGCCGGCCAGCGAGGCCTGGCTTGCCGCCATGCGCAAGGCGGTGCGGCTGCGCGGAAAGGCCACAAGGTATTGCGCCAGCAAGGGCTGCACCGCTCCGCCTTGCCCCAGCCGCTGATAGGCTCCGGCGATCCGCGGCAGCATCTGCGCCGGGAAGCGTACCCTGGTCGATAGCATGTAATGACCCAGCGCCTGCTGCGCCGCGCCCTGAGCCAGCTCAACATCGCCGGCCAGCCCGAGGGCCTCGGCCGAGCCGGGCCGCAATTCCAAAAAGCGCCCCGCAACCCGGCCTGCACCTGCAAGGTCATTGGCCCCGAGCAAGCTGCGGACATAGGGCGCGGCAAATCCTGAAGCAGCCGGATTGGCCGCCCAGCGCCCAGCCAATTCACCCGGAGCAAATGGAACGCCAATCGGCCGCAAGACCGGATCGGGCGCTGCTGCCGCGCGGTCGAGAAACCAGGCCGCTTGCAGCCGGTCGCCGCGCTCTTCCAGCGCGCGACCCAGCAGCGTCAGCAAATAGGGCGAATCGCCGTCACGCTGAGACAGCGCACCATACCGCCCGAACAGCTGGCCATAGTCACCCGCTTCATAGAGCGCGCGGGCCAGCAGCAATTGCGCCGCGCGATTGGCTGGCTGGCGATCGACCAGCGAAGCCAGTTTGGCCACAGCCGCATTGGCATTCCCGGCTTGCAGCTCCAGCGCGCCTGCCAGCAGCAAGGCCGCGGGAATACCGTCCATTCGGCCCTTGATCCGGTTGAGCATGGCTCGGCCCAGTTCAACATTTCCGGTCCGCGCCGCCAGCACCGCCTGGAGGAAAAAGGCCTGCGGGTTTCGTGCATCCTGCGCCAGCATCCGCCGGGTCACTGCCAGCATGTCCTGCGCCCGGCCAGCCTCGCCCAGTGCCGCGGCATAGCCGCCCAGCAGGTCAATATCCTTGGGCGCAATTTCCAAGGCGCGTTCGTAGATCGCCAAGGCCGCGACCGGCCCAGCGGAATCGCGCAGCAATTGCGCGCGGAATTCAAGCGCGCGGGGGTTTTCGGGTCCGACCGCGAGCGCCCGTTCCGAGGCGTCGATCGCCTGGAGATGCTCACCACCGACGTAACGCAGCCGGCCAACCTCGATCCACAACAACGGGTCCTTGGGGGCCTCTGCCAGTCCCCGGTCGAGCGCCTTGCCGGCCGCCGGCAGGTTGCCTTGCAGCCGTTCGAGCAATGCCAGCATGCGCCAGCCATAGGCCTGGTCACCCTTGGCGAATTGGCCCGGACCGAGCCACTCGCGGGCTTTTTTCAAATCGCCTTGCGCGATCAGCGCCTCGCCCATTGCCGCGGCCAGATCGACGCGGCTCGCCCCCGCTTTGGCGGCCCGCTGGAGCTCGGCCTCGGCGGCGATCCCGTCGCCGCGCGCCAGCGCCGACTTGGCCGACTTGAAGTTCTCCTGCGCGCCGTCGGGGATCGCCAGCCCCGGCGCAGCGAGCGCCAGCGCGGCAACGGCCAGCACCAAGGAGGGCTTCAGCGCCACCCGCATGTCAGGCCTGCAAATCGTACTGCTTGAGCAGATCGTAGAGCGTCGGGCGACTGATCCCCAGCAGCTTGGCGGTGTTCGATATATTCCCCTCGCTGCGGGCCAGCGCATGTCGGATCACCTTGCGGTCAGCCACTTCGCGCGCGCTCTTGAGGTTGAGCACCTGGCAGCCCTCGGCCTCGGGCGCGACCAGATCGAGGTCGGCGGCCCCAATCAGCTTGCCCTCGGTCATGATCACCGCGCGCTTCACCCGGTTTTCCAGTTCGCGCACGTTGCCGGGCCAGGGCCAGCTGTCGATCGCGACCAGTGCATCGGGGGCAAATCCCTTGACCGCCGGGTTCATCTCTTTGGCAAAGCGGGCCAGGAAAGCCTTGGCCAGCAGCGCCGCATCGCCCGGCCGCTCGGCCAGGCCGGGGATTTTCACCACGATTTCGGCGAGCCGATAGAACAGGTCTTCGCGGAACCGGCCGTCGGCGATCATCGCTTCCAGGTCCTGGTGAGTGGCGCAGACGATTCGGGTATCGACGGGGATCGACTTTCTTGAACCAACCCGCTCGATCACCCGTTCCTGCAGGAAGCGCAGCAGCTTGACCTGCAAGGGCAGCGGGATGTCGCCCACTTCGTCGAGGAACAGCGTGCCGCCATCGGCCATTTCGATCTTGCCTTCGGTGGTCTTGACCGCGCCGGTGAAGGCGCCCTTCTCGTGCCCGAACAGTTCGCTTTCGAGCAGATTTTCCGGGATCGCGGCGCAGTTGATCGCCACGAAAGCACCGCCCGCGCGGTCGCTGGCATCGTGCAGCCCGCGCGCCAGCAATTCCTTGCCGGTCCCGCTTGCCCCCAGCAGCATAACCGAGACATTGGTGTTGGCGACGCGTTCGATCGTGCGGGCAACCTTAAGCATCTCAGGCGCGGCGGTGATCATCCGGCCCAGCACGCGGTTGTCTTCGCTGCCGCGCGCGGCCAGCTGGCGGTTCTCGCACTCGATCCGGCTGAGCTGAAGCGCGCGGCGCACGATCAGCCCCAGCGCCTCGATATCGACCGGCTTCTGATAGAAATCGTAGGCACCCTTGGCGATGGCTTGCAATGCGGACTGACGCGCGCCGTGGCCCGAGGCGACGATCACTTTGGTATCGGGTTTGATCGCCATGATCTCATCCAGCACGGCAAAGCCTTCGCTGGTGCCATCGGGATCGGGCGGCAGGCCGAGGTCGAGCGTTACCACAGGCGGTTCTTCGGCGCGGAGCAAGGCAATCGCGCTGGCGCGGTCGCCGGCAATGAAGACCTCAAAATCGGGCCAGGCCCATTTGAGCTGCGCCTGGAGGCCGGCATCGTCTTCGACGATCAACAGCTTGGGTTTGTCGGTTGCCATTTTACGCGACCTTTTTGGAGGTACCGCTTTGCGCGGTCATGGATTTGATCAGTTCGGCAGTCTCAGCCAGCGGCAGGCGGATGATGAAGCGGGTGCCCATGCCTTCACGGCTTTCAACGTCGATCCGGCCCTGCATGGCGCGGACCAGTTCGCGCGCTTCATAAGCACCGATCCCGAAGCCGCCCTGCTTGGTGGAGTCGAACGGCTTGAACAGCCGGGTGCGGACGAATTCAGCGCTCATCCCGATCCCGGCATCGACCACTTCGATCACGCCGTGCAGCCCTTCATGCGCAACCCGCACGAAGACCGGCGAATCTTCAGGGCTGGCATCGATCGCGTTCTGGACCAGGTGCAGCAGGACCTGTTCAAGCAGTTCGGGATCGGCGGAAACCTTGATCGGCTCGCATTCGACCAGCGAGACCGGATGGCGGGTGTGCAACTGGGTCACCACCGAACGCGCGACCGTATCGGCGCGCAAGGCAGCCAGCTCGACATGGGTGGCGGGGCCATAGCGTGAAAGCCGGGCGATCAGCGCGTTGAGCTTGTCGGCCGAATTGCGCAGCGTGACCAGCATGTCGGCGCGGAATTCGGGATTGTCGGCATGGGCCTCGGCATTGCGGGCCAGCAGCCCCAGTTGGCTCGCCAGGTTCTTGATATCGTGCATCACGAAAGCGATCCGGCGATGGAAATCGTCGAACCGGGCGGCCTCGGCCAGTGCCGCCTGGCCCGAGTGCTCGGCCAGATAGCTTGCCAATTGCTGCCCGGCAACGCGCAGCAGATCGAAGTCCTCCCAGTCGAGTGGGCGGGCGTGGGTCGGGCGAGCCAGCACGACAAGGCCGACCAGCCGCTCGAAGTGGAGCAACGGGACCAGCGCCCAGGCACGCGGTTCGGCCATCAGCCAGGCAGGCAGTTCGAAATCGAACTTGGCATCGCGCTTGCCCAGCCGCAGCGCATCGAGATCCGCGACATAGCTGCTGCGTTCGATCGCGCGGATCGCGGCGAGGTCCAGTGCTTCGCTTGGAACTTCGGCGGTCGGCCACTGCCAGCGTGCGGCCAGTTCGAACGCGCCGCTATCTGCATGGGTCAGCAGCAGTCCGGCCGGGCTGTCGGTGATGTCGGCAACGGCGCGGATCACGCGCTCCTCAAGCGTTGCCTGTTGCTGCCCGCTTTGCCCGATGGTGCGGGTAAAGCGCAGCCATTCGCCCCGGTAGTCATAGCGGTGTTGGAACAGGTGCTTGGCCGCGGTGACCCGCAGCCACCCACGCAGCCGCTCGGACGGCAGCAACAGCAGCGCCAGCAGCGATGCGGCAGCGACAAAGGCGAACTGGAGCAGCGCGGCATAGTCGCTGCCGGCAAAGGCCAGCCACTGTGCCATGGCGACCATCGCCGCCAGATAGCCACCGATCAGCAGCAGCGAGATCGACTGAAACGCCACCGCGCGCGAGGGCCGCAGCCGCGGGCTTTCGTTGTCGCGCGCGCCGCCAAAGGCCAGCAGCGCCGCCACCGGCAGCCCCAGCAGGCCGCGCAGCAGTCCCAGCACTTGCGGGGTGCTTTCGGACAGATAGGCGATTGCATAGTAGTTGAGGTCAACCCCCCACAGCAGCGCCAGCGCCAGCGCCGGCCAGCGCAGCACGCCGCGGGCCTGGCTCGATGCCCCGCCGTAGAGGTTGTGGAGCAGCACCAGCCCGCCGGTCACCACCATAAGGTGAAGCATGGTCAGCGTCTGGAAGCCCACCGCCAGCCCCCCCGGGCGCGCGGCTAGCAGTGCCTCGATCGGCACCAGCAACAGCTCGACAAAGGCCAGCGCCGCCAGCAGCGGACGCACCGGCTTGACCAGGGCGTGGCGGCCGTCGACTTCGAACAGACGGTAGAGCGCAAATATCCACGCCAGATTGCGCAGCGATTCGACCAGGGCAACCCCGGCCGTATCGATTCCCGTGGCCGAGCCGGTCAGCGCCCACAGGCCGGTCAGGCCCAGCGCAACGGTCAGCGAATGGCGAGCGGTTCCGAACCGCAGGCGGCAACGCTGGAGCCAGGCTGCAGCCAGCAGGCTGGCCAGCGCCCCCAGGCTCCAGAGCGCCGTATCGATACCGGCAAGAATCCCGCCCGGCGCGTTCATCTCAGCGCGCCCCCTCGTGCCACAGCACTACCCTGAGCGTTTGCAGCAGGATCAGCAGGTCAAGGAACGGGGTGTAGTTCTTGGCATAATAGAGATCGTATTCCAGCTTGTGCCGCGAATCCTCGAGATTGGCGCCATAGGGATAGTTGATCTGCGCCCACCCGGTGATCCCGGGCTTGACCATGTGGCGCTCGGCATAGAACGGCAGCTGCTCTTCCAGCTCGGAGACAAATTCGGGGCGTTCGGGGCGCGGGCCGACGAAGCTCATCTCGCCTTTGAGCACCGACCAGGTCTGCGGCAGCTCGTCGATCCGGGTCTTGCGGATGAACTTGCCCAGGCGGGTCACGCGCGGATCGTCCTTCTGCGCGAACTGGGCGCCATTGATCTCGGCGTCGGTGCGCATCGAACGCAGCTTGATCACGTCGAAGGCCTGGCCGTAGAGTCCGACCCGGTTCTGGCGGAAAAAGGCCGGCCCCCGGCTGTCGAGCTTCACCAGCAAGGCGAACACCGCGATGAACGGTGCCGTGAGCGCCAGCAGCAGCGAGCTGGCGGTAATATCGAACAGCCGCTTGGCCACGCTCGAGATCGCCCGGCCGGATGAGAAGCCATCCGAAAAGATCAGCCAGCTGGGATTGACCGAATCGAGATCGACCCGCCCGGTTTCGCGTTCGATGAAGCTCGAGAAATCGTTGACGTGGACCCCGGTGGTCTTGATCCGCAACAGATCGGGCAGCGGCAAAGAATTGCGCCGTTCCTCCAGCGCCAGCACCACTTCGCTGACTCCCAGGTTCTCGACATAGCGGGTCAGGTTGTGGATCGCAGCGCGATTGATCGCTTCGTCAACCACCGGCTGGTTTTCGGTCATCGCGACATAGCCGACGATCACGAAGCCGCTCTCGGGCCGTTCGGACAGCTTGCGCAGGCGGTCTGCACGCAGGCCTGCGCCCAGCACCAGAACCCGCCGGCGAAAGGCTGCCGCACCCAGAATTCCGCCCACCACCAGCCGGTTGATCACCAATGCCAGCACCGCTCCGAGCATCGCGTAGGCCAGGATCGAGCGCCAAAAATTGCCGCCGCCGGTCACGAAATCGAGGAACGCCAGGCCGATAATCCCCAGCGAGATCGCCACCAGGATCCGCGCCGTGGCATAGCGCATCGAACGCAAGGCATCGGCGCCGTAGACCCCGACGGCAATCATCGCGGTCAGCACCACCCCGGCAAAGCCGATCAACTGCCAGGCCCGGTCCGCGATCGAACCGGGATCGATCCCGATTTGGCTCGAGCGCAGTCGCCAGGCGAAATCGCCCACTGCCAACAGCAGCGCGATATCGATCAGCCCCAGCAGGAGCACGGCATGGGGCACGTAGTGTTTGAACAGCCGGATCATCTACCGCGGCGGCCTTCCTGCAATTGCACAAAGGCCTGCCTAGGACAGAGAGATGAAATGTCGGTAAATTTTACAGAGTTTGGTTAAGACCCTGCGATTACAGCGCACTATCGCCCAAACGCGAACGGGGTGAGCCCCCGCGTCCGCTCATCGAATTCAAGCGCCGCCCCGCGCGGGGGGAGCGAGCGTTGCAGGCAGTCGGCGCGGTGGCACAAGGCGCAGCCCGCGCCAATCGCGATGGCCTGGCCGACGCCGAGCGAAATGCCACGCGTCTGGGCCAGCTGGCTGGCCAGACCCGCCTCCAGCCCCAGTACCACCACGAACTGCGCGCCCTCCCCGCCCAGCGCGCCATTGCCTTCGACCGTGCGGGCCAGGGTGAACCACTGCGAGGCCTGCCCGGCCGAATCGGTGAACGCCACGCTTTGCAGGCAAAACCGCCCGGCCTGCTCAAACCCGCGGTGGACATTCCACAAGGGGCAACTCGCCCCGCTTTCCAGCAAGGTGGTCCCGCTTGCCCCGGCATAGCGTTTGGAAAACTGCCCGGCCCGGTCGATCCGCGCCATGAAGAACGGCAGCCCGCGCTGACCGACCCGCTGCAGGGTGGTGAGCCGGTGCGCCAGCTGCTCAAACCCGACGTTGAAGCGGCGCTGGAGCAGCGGCAGGTCATAGCCGGTCGCCTCGCAAGCGCGCAGGAACCGGCCATAGGGCATCAGCAATGCGGCGGCGAAATAGCCCGCCAGATGGCGCCGGAACAAGCGCCAGGCCGCACGATCGGCAAAGCCGGCGCCGTCGGCCAGCGCGGCGATTGCGTCGCGCTGTTCCAGCAGGGCAAGCTGAACCGCGACCTGGAAATTGCGCGAGGACTGGTCGAGCTGCTCGGACAGCTGGAGCTGGCGGGCATGCAGGTCGAGCCGGCGCAGCGCATCGGGCATCACATCGACCGGCAATATCCGCACCGAAAGCTGGTGGCGCTGGCGCAGGCGTTCGGCCAGGGCCGCGCCGATTTCGGCATTGGAGAGCCGCAATTCGTCGGCCAGTTCCTCTGCGGCATGGTCAAGATCGGCGAAGTGGTTGCGCCAGCGTTCAATCTCGCGCCGGGCTAGGTCCATTGGATCACTGGCAACAGCGCCGGAACTTCCCGCTGTTGTCCCGGCCGCGTCGTAAAGCCGCGCGAAGGCAAGCGCGGCCTGCGGCGCAGCGGCCAGCCATTCGGCCACTTCATCGCGGTCAATCGCCAGATCGGCAAAGCGTTCGTCGGCCAGGCGGCGGCGCAGCCCGTCGATTCCGCCCACGGCTTCGTCCTGGCGCAGGCTGCGGGGGTCGAAATCGAACTGCTCGGCCAGTTGCACCAGCAGCCGCGCCGAAAGCGGGCGCTGGTTGCGTTCGACCAGGTTGAGGTAGCTGGGCGATATCGCCAGCCGCGCCGCCATCGCCGCCTGGGTCAACCCTTCGCGGCGGCGCAAGCGGCGGATTGCGGGTCCGCCCAGGAGTGCAGCTTCTGCCATGTAACCCTTTTGTCATTTTCTTTACAATATTGCAAGCAAAAGCCCGTCGAAGCGCGCCATGTGACAACAAATTCTGTAACTTCCGTTACTCACTCCTGCTGCACTGCGGTATCGGGGCGCTAACAACTCCCCAGGAGACCACCGTGACCTACTCGAACGAAATCGCCGCCGCCGACCAGACCATCGCGGCCCAGCCCGCCTGGGATGGGATCAATGCCGAATCGGTCGCCCGGATGCGGCTGCAAAACCGTTTCAAGACCGGACTCGAAATTGCCAAGTACACCGCCGGGATCATGCGCCGCGATATGGCCGCCTATGATGCCGATCCGGCCCAGTACACCCAGTCGCTGGGCTGCTGGCACGGGTTCATCGGGCAGCAGAAGCTGATCTCGATCAAGAAGCACTTCGGCACCACCAAGGGCCGTTACCTCTACCTCTCGGGCTGGATGATCGCCGCACTGCGCAGCGAATTCGGTCCGCTGCCCGACCAGTCGATGCACGAAAAGACCAGCGTTCCGGCGCTGATCGAAGAGCTCTACACTTTCCTGCGCCAGGCCGACGCGCGCGAGCTGAGCGGCCTGTTCCATGAGCTCGACGATGCCCGCAAGAGCGGTGACGAGGTTAAGGCCAAGGCGGTGCAGGCCAGGATCGATGGCTTCGAGACCCATGTCGTGCCGATCATCGCCGATATCGACGCCGGGTTCGGCAATGCCGAGGCGACCTATCTGCTCGCCAAGAAGATGATCGAGGCCGGTGCCTGCGCGCTGCAGATTGAAAACCAGGTGTCGGACGAAAAGCAGTGCGGTCACCAGGACGGCAAGGTCACCGTGCCGCACGAGGACTTCCTCGCGAAGATCCGGGCGATCCGTTATGCCTTTATGGAAATGGGCGTGGACGACGGGATCATCGTTGCCCGCACCGACTCGCTGGGTGCAGGCCTGACCAAACAGATCGCCGTCACCCGCGAGGCTGGCGACATCGGCGACCAGTACAACAGCTTCCTCGACTGCGAGGAAGTGACCGCAATCGGCCACGGCGAGGTGCTGATCAGCCGCGATGGCAAGCTGATGAAGCCCAAGCGGCTGCCCAGCAACCTCTTCCAGTTCCGCGCGGGAACCGGCGAGGATCGCTGCGTGCTCGATAGCATCACTTCGCTGCAGAACGGCGCGGACCTGCTGTGGATCGAAACCGAAAAGCCGCACATCGGCCAGATCGGCGGCATGGTTTCGCGGATCCGCGAAGTGATCCCCACTGCCAAGCTGGTTTACAACAATTCGCCCAGCTTCAACTGGACCCTGAACTTCCGCCAGCAGGTGTTCGATGTCTGGTCGGCCGATGGCAAGGACGTCAGCGCCTATGACCGCGCCAAGCTGATGAGCGTCGACTATGACACCACCGAGCTGGCTGCCGAAGCCGACGAGCGGATCCGCACCTTCCAGCGCGATGCTGCGGCCCAGGCCGGAATCTTCCACCACCTGATCACGCTGCCGACCTATCACACCGCGGCGCTCAGCACCGACAACCTGGCCCGCGAGTACTTCGGCGAGGCCGGCATGCTGGGCTACGTCAAGAACGTCCAGCGCGAAGAAATCCGCCAGGGGATCGCCTGCGTGAAGCACCAGAACATGTCTGGCAGCGACATCGGCGACGATCACAAGGAATATTTTGCCGGAGAAGCCGCGCTCAAGGCCGGCGGCGAACACAATACGATGAACCAGTTCGCGGCATAAAGCCGCGGGGGGAACCAATTCGCGGCCTGACGCCGCGGAAGGAACCAGTTCGCGGCATAAAGCCGCCAAAATCTCCTGGGGAGGAGAAACGACGGCCGTCGGGATGCCCCTTTCATCCCGGCGGCCGTCAATTTTTTGGAAACCATAAGCAAAAACGCGGCGGTTAACCTTCGTGCGCTATGCCGCTGGCCATGCGCCGCTCTGCACCCACCCTTGCCGTTTCACCAAAGCTGCTGAAGCACTTCGCCGCAGCAACGGTCGTTGTTACCCTGTTGCTCGCATTGTTTGCCACCGACGAGGACTGGGGGGCCCGGGCCCAGATCGAGGCCAACGCGACCAAGAACCAGCTGGCCGCCGCCGAAGCCGAGAAGCTTGGCCCCAAGAGGATTGCGAGTAAGCTCAAGGTTCGCGGCAACACGGCCGGCGGTGGCTTCGGTTCCGACGAAGGCGGCGATTTTGGCGGCGGCGGGGGCGGCGGTAGCTGGCAATCGCGCCCGGCCCAACCGGCACCCGCAGGCCGGGTCACGCGTGGCGCCGATGCTCCCACAATTGGATTGAGTGCAGAAGAAATGCCTGGCCGGGATCGCAGCAAGATCAAGCGCAAACCAAAGGAAGTCGAAAAGCCCAAGCCGGACGCAACCCAGATCGAGCAGATTCTGGAGAATTCGCGGCGGCGCAGCGGAAGCACGACGACAGCGGCCGAATGACGGCTAG
>JANPMA010000172.1:0-3381 GCA_031422595.1 Novosphingobium sp.
TGATCGCGCACCCGCCCGCTCATATCCTGGACCAGCGCCTTGAACAGCGCCTCCTTGCTTTCGAAATAGGTGTAGAAGCTGCCCAGCGCCACGCCCGCGCGGATCGTGATCGAAACGATCGAGCTTTCGTGAAAGCCCTTCTCGCCGAATTCGGCGGCGGCGGCGTCAAGGATCGCGCGTTTGGTTCGCCGGCCGCGTTCGGTGCGGGGCACGCGCAGCTGGCTGGCCACGTTTACGGCGTCCACGCGCTTCCCCTTCCCCTGCGTCCTCGCTGTGGCAATTCGGCCACGTTTCACCACCATTCACGCTCCCTGCTGTCGATGCAAGCATAACAAAGTTGAAAGTTGGTTCAACTGTTATATAGGGTGCTTCACTGGCCTGCCGGAATCGTGGTGGGCGGATGGATTTCATGGGAGGATACCCGATGCGTAATCACACCCTGCTGACCCAGGCTTCGCTGCTGGCCGGCGCACTGTTCAGCCTTGCCGCTGCCCCCGCCCAGGCGCAGGACAGCACTGCCGGTGCCGAAGAGGCCGACAATGGCGAAATCGTCGTCACCGCGCGTCGGCGTGAGGAAACGCTGATTTCTGTGCCGATCGCGATCACCGCGCTGTCGGGCGATCAGCTGGCCGCCAAGGGCGCCGGCGATATCACCGCGCTGGCCGAGACCGTGCCCAACGTCACACTCGAATCGAGCCGCGCGACCAACTCCACGCTGTCGGCCTTCATCCGCGGGGTCGGCCAGCAGGATCCGGTTTCGGGCTTCGAGCAGGGCGTGGGGATCTATCTCGACGATGTCTACCTCAACCGCCCGCAGGCCGCCGTGCTCGACATCTACGATGTTCAGCGGATCGAAGTGCTGCGCGGCCCGCAAGGCACACTCTATGGCCGCAACACCGTCGGCGGGGCGATCAAGTATGTGACCAAGCAAATCGACAACCAGCCGCACCTGGCCTTGCGCGGCACCTATGGCAGCTACAACCAGATGGACGGCGTGATCAGCGCCAGCACCCCGATCGGCAACGGCACGCTGCGCGTCGGCGGCGCGCTGGCCCGGCTGACCCGCGACGGGTTCGGCAAGAACCTGACCACCGGGCTCGACAATTACAACAAGAACGTCTGGGCCGGGCGCGGGACGATCGAAGTTCACGGCAGCGATATCTTCGCGCGGATCACCGCCGATGTCACCCATGACAAGTCGAACCCGCGCAACGGCTACCGGATGGTTCCGGGCTTCGTTACCGGCGGAGCGGTGCTGGCCAGCGAATACGATACGCAAGGCGGGCTCAACACCCCCACGCAGGACGTCAAGGCCTGGGGCATGTCGCTGTTCCTTGAAGCCAAACCCAGCGACTGGCTGACGCTGCGTTCGATCACCGCCTATCGCAAGGACGATTCGGCGACGCCAATCGATTTCGACGCGCTGCCGGCGGTCGATGTCGATGTGCCGGGCTTCTACCGCAACCGCCAGCTCAGCCAGGAAGTCCAGGCCTTGGTCAACCTGGGTAAATTGAACGGGCTGTTCGGGTTCTACTTCCTCGATGCCACCGCGCTGACCCAGTTCGAAGTGCGGCTCTACACTGCGAACCCGCTGCTGCCGGGGCTGACCGCTTTCACCAATGCCGATATCGGCACCAACACTGCGGCCGGGTTCGCCGACTTTTCCTATGATTTCACCGATCAGCTGAGCCTTTCGGTCGGCGGACGCTACACCTGGGACAAGCGCAGCGCCTTCATCCTGCGCCAGAACTACCTGTTCGGCGGCAATCCGGTGTTCGGCACCACCGGCACGCCGTTCGGGGCGCCGCAGACCAATTTCAACGGGTCCAAGCGCTTCTCCAAGTTCACCCCCAAGGCCTCGCTGGCGTTCAAGCCGAACAGCGACACCACACTTTATGCCTCGTACTCGCAGGGCTTCAAGGGCGGCGGGTTCGACCCGCGCGGCGTTGGCGTCAATGCGCCCGTAGGGGTCAGCCAGGCCGAATTCCTGAGCTTCCGTCCCGAAAAGGTCGACAGCTATGAACTGGGCTTCAAGGCCAGCCTGCTCGATCGCCGGATCTATATCGCCACCGCTGCGTTCTGGATGGACTATACCGACGTCCAGATCCCCGGCTCGGTCGCCTGCCGGGTCGGTGTAGTGAACACCTTCTGCGGGGTTGTCGCCAATGCCGGCAAGGCGCGGATGAAGGGCTTCGAATTTGAAGGCCGGGCCAAGCTGATCGATAGCTCCAGCGGCAAACTGACGCTGTCGGGATCGCTTGGTTATATCGACGCCAGGTACCTCAGCTATATCACCAACATTGCCAGCACCCCGACCGAGGTTGCGCAGTTCCGCCATGTCCAGAACACCCCGGCCTGGTCGGGCAGCGCCAGCCTGGACTATGCGATGAACCTGGGCGAAGGCTCGCTGACGATCGGCGGGGGCATGTCGTTCAAGAGCAAGACCTTCCAGTTCGAAATCGCCAACCCCTTTCTCGACCAGCCGGCCTACCAGCTGTTCGATGCCAGCATGGTCTACCGCGCACCGGGCGGGCACTGGTCGATCGGGATCTACGGCAAGAACCTGACCGACAAGCGTTACCGCACTTCGGGCTATACCTTCATGGCCGCCAATGCGCTGACCGGCGACCTGGTGATGCCGCTGGTTTCGGCGCTGGGCAGGGAAGGGGTGCTGACCACCTTCCACGGCAACCCACGCCAAGTCTTTGCCACGGCAACGGTCAACTTCTGAACTAAATCTCCGAGCCCTTCGGGGCTTCCTGGCCGCGCTGGACCTTCGGGTTCAGCGCGGCTTTTTCATGACCAGATAGAGCGCCCCCGCCCCGCCGTGGCGGCGATGCGCCGGGCGGACCGCGGCGATCCGGCTGGCATGCGGGCCAAGCTCGATCCAGTCGATGATCTTGGCACGGATCGCCCCGCGCCGCTGGCCGCGATCGGCGGCTTCGGCAGGGCGCGGCAGTCCGGTGATCACCAGCACCAGCCGCGCGCCCATAGCAGTGGCCTGCGCCAGACCATGATCGAGCCGGGCATGCGCCGCATCGAGGCTGTGGCCGTGCAGATCGAGCGTAAAATCGGGATGCAGCGCCGCGCGGGCGAGCTTCTTGTCCCACGAGGCGTCGAGCCCGTTGGCGCCGAGCTGGCGCTTTTACTCCCCGGCACGGGGAGGGGGACCATGCGCAGCATGGTGGAGGGGTACGCGCGAGTGATCCTGAGGTGTCGGGACCACTCTCGCGTGCCCCCCCCCCCCCCCGTCGCGGCGGTCCCCCACCCCGTTCCGGGGAGGATCGCGGCGCACAATCGGCTTAACCGAGCGCGCCACATGCGCCCACACATGTGCTTCCTCGCGGCTGAGCTTTCGGCTGCGCATGGCTTACTTGGCCG
>JANPMA010000173.1:0-2132 GCA_031422595.1 Novosphingobium sp.
ACCCGGCCCGTGCCCTGGCCGATCAAGGCCACCCCCCAGGCAATCGCGCCGCCCCAATCGTGCCCGACCACAGTGAATTTGCCGACGTCGAGCGCGGCGGCGAGCAGGAACACGTCCCCGATCAGCTTGTCAGGCGTGTAATTCTCCACGCCCTTTGGCTTGGACGAACCGCGATAGCCGCGTTGATCGGGCGCGATGCAGCGGAACCGGTCCGAAAAATGCGCGATCTGGTGCCGCCAGGTGCGGTGGCTGTCGGGAAAGCCGTGGAGGAAGATCAAAACCGGAGCGCCGCGCGGACCCTCATCGAGGACGTCGAGTTCGATCCCGTTGCCCAGGGTCACGCGCTTGATCGGCATCCTACTGCTCCGTCACACCCATTTGCTTCGCATAACCCTTGTTGAACATCGCGATCATCTGGTCGATCAGCTCTTCGGGGGTGCGGCGGGCCTCGGCGATCATCTTTTCCATGCCATGCTCGGCAATCGCCACTTCGCGCTTGCCGGCGTCAATTTCGGCCAGCATCCGCTGCGCGAAGTCATCGGGATCGATCCCGGTGTCGATCGCCTCGTCGCTGACCCCGCGGCGGCCGCCATCGGCGGTGATCGCATTGCGCGAGACATCGGTGCGGATCGAGCCCGGGGTGACCCCGATCACCGAGACGTTGTGCGGGCTCAGTTCCAGCCGGATCGAATCGGCATAGCCGATCAGCCCGTGCTTGGCCGCGCAATAGGCGCTGCGCAGCGGCGAGCCGATCTTGCCGGCCAGGCTGGAAATCATCACGATCTGCCCGGTCTTGCGATCGGCCATGCGCCGGACCAGCGCCTGGGTGAGGCAGATCGGGCCGAGCAGGTCAATATCGATCATCCGCTGATAGACCGCAAAATCGGTATCGACCGCCAGGCTGCGCTGGCTGATCCCGGCATTGTTGACCAGCACGTCAATTCCGCCGCTCCATTCCCAGGCCTTGTCGGCGGCGGCTTGCGCGGCAGCAAAGTCGGCGGTGTCGAACGGCAGGATCAGGTGCTCCACGGCGCAGAGCGCGGCGACTTCGGCTAGCGCCGCTTCATTGCGTCCCGACAGCACCAGCCGCGCCCCGCGCCCCGCATAGGCCCGCGCCAAAGCCGCGCCGATCCCGGATGAGGCGCCGGTGATCCACACTGCCTTGCCTGCATAGTCCATTGTCATCTCCTATTCGCCCGGTGCGCTGGCCTTGACCGCCAGAGCATGGACTCTTTGTCCCGGAATGTCGCCCAGCGCGGCGTTGACCAGGCGCTGGCGCTGAAGCCGCGAAACGCCGGTGAAGGCGGCGCTTTCGATCTCGACCGTGAAGTGGCTTTCGCCCGATCCGTCGTCGCCCGAATGGCCGTGGTGTTTGGCGCTGTCGTTGATCACGGCAAGCTGGGTGGGGGCGAAGGCGGCGATCAGCAGCGTTTCGATTTCGGCGGCAAGCGGTGTGGTCATGGCTTTTCTTCTAGCCGATCCCGCGCCATGGGGAAGTGGTGATGCGCGATCGATTTCATGGACGGGTTGAGGCACCCGACCGGGCCTGCGAACGCCCGGGCTGCCACGAGCCGGGGGAGTTCCGCGCACCGGGCCCGCGCGGCTCCAGCTTTGACGGGCCGGGCGACTATCGCTGGTTCTGCCTGGAACACGTCCGCGAATTCAACGCCGGGTATGATTGGTTCATGGGCATGAGCCCCGAAGAAATCATGGCAGCTCAAAATCCGATCCACGGTTGGGATCGCCAGACCCGCGCCTTTTCACCCACCGCCGGGATCGACCAAGCCCCGCGCTGGGCCGATTTTGCCGATCCGCTCGAGGCGATCAGTGGCCGGGCGCGGGCGAAGCGGCCAGCCCAGCGATCCGACGGCAAGGTCTTTGCCCCCGACGAACGCCGCGCGCTTGAAGTACTGGGGCTGGAACTCGATGCCGATCGCCGGGCGCTGCGGGGGCGCTACACCGCGCTGGTCCGCGCGTTGCACCCCGATCGCAACGGCGGCGACCGGTCGAGCGAAAAGCGTTTGCAAGTGGTAGTCGAGGCTTACCAGCTGCTCAGGAAGGCCGCGGCGTTTTCCTGACCGTCCAGAAGATCGGCAGCCCCACGAAAAACACGTGCGGGAACAGCGCGAGCA
>JANPMA010000174.1:0-3076 GCA_031422595.1 Novosphingobium sp.
CCGATCCCGCCGGGGGAGCCGTCGGAATTGCCCGTCAAGGGGATCGAGAGCCCGCCGCGGGCTTCGAATTCGTGGCGCCGGAAGTTCCGGTTGTTGAGCGTGTTGGTGCTTGCCCCGTCGAGCGCCAGCCAGGTCCCGCCAGCCCCGGCGCGCAGCCGCAGCGGCCCGGCCGGAAGATTGACCAGCGGCCCTTCGATGTCGGCCTGAACGTCGCGGGTGGTCGTGGAAGTTTGGGTCCGCGTGGTCGATACCGGGATCAGTCCCGCCGGGCTGGAGGCAAAGGGATTGGTTCCAGCGCCGATCGTGATCAATCCGCCCGGGATCGAGCCGGTCACATCGTAGGAATAGCTGCGCGCGCGTTCATCGTATTTCGAGGAGAGCGTTGCGCGCCATTCGCCAAACGTGGCGTTGAACAGGACCTGCAGCGAAGTGCTGGTTCCCTCACTGGGCGAGGAGAACGGCCGCGCCGGATCGCTGAACGCCAGCACTACATTGCGTGAGAACGGCGAATTGGGATGGCCCACCGGCAGCAGGAACCGCGCCGAGGGCAGCCCGTTGATGCGCCGATCCGAAGTCCAGCCGAGCCGGCCGTTGAATGCAACCGAAAGCCACGGGCTAAGTTCCTTGTTGGCGGTCAGGCTGACTTCGGAGGGGCGCGAACGCCCCCGCAGCGTGCGGTACTGCGACAGGTCGCTGGGATTGGCCTGCCCGGCGGTGGCGGCAAATTGCGCCAGGGTCGGGTTCGAATTGCCGGTCGGGATGCCGGCGACGGTAACGGTCTGGCCGACCAGCAGGCTCAACGCCGGGTCGATCTCGCCACTGGTGGTGCCCAGCACATTGCCCAGCGGCGAATAGGCAATTGTCGGGGGGAGCGGGTCAAGGTCGCGCTCGCTTTCCAGCAAGGTTCCCGACCAGGCCCCGCGCGCGGACAGGTTGATCCGGTCGTTCTTGCGGATCCAGGTCAACGTCCCATCGGCGCGGACATTGTTCCATCCGCCTTCGGTGGCGGTCTGATAAACCGATGTCGCAGTGAGCGACTTGACCTGCGAGCGCAGCACCACATTGTAGGCCCGCTGGCCCGGCGCGCCGCCGACCCGCGTTGCCGCGCCGCGCGGCAACTGCTCGACCCGGGCCACGGCTTCGACCGGCAGATCGGAAATGTTGCTGACATTGCGCACGACCTGGCCGTTGACCAGGATCTGCGGTTCGGCATCGCCGTTTTCAAAGGTGATCGCATCGAGCAGTTCGCCGATCGAGGTTACGCCATAGGAGCTGACCCGGTCGGGATCATAGACTTGCTCGACTTCCAGATCCTTGAGCGAGGCCGGCAAGGCTATGTTGCCGAACACCACGATATCGCGCGGGTTGGGCGGCGGGGCCTTGGTCTGGGCGGCCTCGGGATCCGGGGCAGGCGCAGTGCCGCCGCCGCTGGCGGGCTGGTCCTGCGCGGCGGCACGGCCAGGGGCGGTCAGCGCCAGGGCAAGCAGCGATAGGCTGGCCAGGCGGCTGCGGGCTAGATGAAGGATCGCGCGGTGCATTGCCGCTCCCTAAGCGGAAAAGGCCCCGCCGGTCGATACCGGCAGGGCCCGTTCCTTGGTCAAGGCAAAGCGATCAGGCGCCGGGGACCGAAATGTAGGTCCCGTTGCTGGTCGAAGTGCCGGCACCCCACGGTGCGACATTGAACCAGCTGGTGGTGCACTTGCTGCCCAGATAGCCGTTGTGGTTGGCCCACGCACCGGGAGTGCCGCCCTTGACAGTCTTGCTCGGCGAGATGCAGATCACAACCTGAGCCGCGTTCCACAGCGTGCCCGGAGGCGGCAGCTGGGTCCACGGACCACCGTTCACTTCGTGACCGGGGACATCTTCAGCAATATTGGTTTCATCGACCGTATGCGCGGTCGTCAGATCGGTGCGTTCGACCAGGTCGCCCAAGGTCCAGTATGCGGGCTCATCGACCGGATCCTGCGCGGCTTCGGTCTGGACAAACACGCAGTTGCCGTGGGGCGAAAAGCCCCAGAAACCGGGAGCGGCATAGTTGGGAGCAACCGGAGCCAGCGCATTGAAGGCATTGCACGAATTCTGTGCAGCTTCCTCATTGCCATTGAAATCGGGGTTCACGACGTAATAGCCCAGCACCGGGTGGCCGGGAATATGGACCGCCGGGTGATAGACTTCCTTCTGCTCGGTGACGTGGCATTCATAGGAAATGGTCGTGGTGGTCGAATAATCGGCCGTGAAGTCATATTCGCTGTTCGACCAGTTCTTGTACCTGGCACCCTGCTGGCCGAACATGTTGACGCTGCCGCCAACGCGGTAGGGATCGCCGACGATGCTGAGGCCCGAATAGGTTGCGGTGCCGGTGCCAATGCGGCTGCCCGGGGTTTCAACACGGCTGCCGGAAACTTCGGTGGTCGGCCCATCGACCTGGCCAATTTCGACCACTTCGGTGGTGAAGGCATGACTGCCATCAAAGTTCAGCAGAACGCCTGCGTTGGCGCCAAGATCGGTGGCGCAGGCGGAGTTCATGGTGCCGGTGGTCGTGCCCGAAGGAACGATCGTCGCAAAGGCCGGGGCAACAAAGGCCGGGCTGACGCTGGTCACCACCATTGCGGCGGACACGAGATACTTAAGGGTCTTCATCTTCAAAATCCTTCACTCTGTTCCATCGATCCGCTGCCAGGACCGAAAACTCTCTCGCTTTGCTCCGGGCGCGGGTCCCGAAGGGTTGCCAAGGCGATTCTGGGTGTGACTCGAAGACAGCCCCGTTAACCACTTGGGTCGTTCCATTCATTGGACTTATGCGACAAGTCCAGCTGAATTTTCTGCCCTTGTTAACATTGTTGCAAGTTCGCGCGGGAGAATCAATAGCCTGCCAGATCAATCGATTGGCTGTCCACAAACGGGGCACACACAGTGCCAGGTGTTAGCGTTTGAGCGTGTCACGGCGGTTGCAGCGACGGCATGGCGCGGCTAGGCGCGTTCCGGATGTTCCGAACCGCGCGGCCCCTGCTTCAATCGATCGGCTTTGCCGCCTTCTGCCTGGGTCTAGCCATGCCCGCCACGGCGGCTGAGGCTG
>JANPMA010000175.1:0-1588 GCA_031422595.1 Novosphingobium sp.
GCGGTTCGCGCAGAGACGCAGAGGAAGCAAAGATCGCAGAGAGGTTGCGTGAATGCATATCGATGAAATGAGCGCGATCGTTGTTGATGAAGCAATTGGAATCCATCGGGAGTTCGGCCCAGGATTGTTCGAATCGGTTTACGAGAGTGTGCTCGCGGGCCGCTTACAGTCGAAGGGGCTGATGGTTGATCGGCAGGTTCCAATTCAGGCTGTCTTCGACGGACAGCATTTCGACGCTGCGTTCAAAATCGACATTCTTGTTGAAGGGACACTCATACTTGAGATCAAAGCGGTTGATCAGCTGACGAAGGCGCATGCCAAGCAACTGCTGACCTATCTGCGAATAATGAAGCAGCCTGTTGGGCTGCTTCTGAACTTCAATGGCGCGACGATGAAAGAAGGAATTCGGAGGATGGTCAATGACTACCGGCCCGATTAGCACTCCGCGGTCTCTGCTTCCTCTGCGTCTCTGCGCGAACCCCCTTGCTTAAGGATCGAAATGGAAACCAGAGCCGGCGATCCGGGCGCGTTCGCCCAATTCGACCTTTCCCGCGTCGACAGCCCCAGCTTCGTGGTCGATGCCGCGCGGCTCAGGCACAACCTGGCGGTGCTGGCCGATGTCCGCGATCGCGCGGGGATCAAGCTGCTCGCCGCGCTCAAGGCGTTTTCGATGTGGTCGGTTGCGCCGATCATTGGCGAATATCTTGACGGGGTCTGCACCTCGGGGCTGTGGGAAGCGCGGCTGGCGAGCGAGTTCTACGACGGCGAGATCACGACCTATTGCGCAGCCTACAAGCCCGAGGACCTCGACGAGATCCTGCGGCTGTCGGACCATGTGATTTTCAATTCGCCGCAACAGATAATGCGCTGCTCCGCGATAATCGCGGCGGCGCGGGGGCGGGGGGAGAGCTTCGATATCGGCTTGCGGATCAATCCCTTGCATGCCGAGGGTGAAGTGCCGCGTTACGATCCGTGCGCGCCGCATTCGCGGCTGGGCTTTCCGATCAACCAGCTGACCGAAGAGCATATGGAACTGGTCGACGGGATCCACATGCACACGCTGTGCGAGCAGGATCTGGAACCACTCAAGCGTACCTGGGATGTCACTTTCGATGCACTTGAGCCCTACTTCGGCCAGTTCAAATGGATCAACCTGGGCGGCGGGCACCACATCACCCGAGATGACTACCAGCGCGATGAGCTGGTTCAGTTCCTGCTCGATCTGAAGGACGATACCCAGGCCGAGGTTTACCTCGAACCCGGCGAGGCGGTAGCGCTCGACGCCGGGATCCTGATCGGCACTGTGCTGGATATCGGCGAGAACGGCATGCCGGTTGCGATCACCGATATTTCCGCGACCTGCCACATGCCCGATGTGATCGAAGCGCCCTATCGACCGGCGATGCTGGGCGAGTTACCGCAACTGGATATCGAGATCGACGAAAGCGCGGGCGGGGCGGTGCGGCCCCCTGACGCTGTAAGATTGGGCGGGCCGTCGTGCCTGGCCGGCGATGTGATCGGCGATTACCGTTTTGCCCAGGGTCCACTGGTCGGCCAACGCTTCGCTTTCCTCGACCAGGCGCACTAT